>JANWJM010000117.1 GCA_025449475.1 Thermoactinomycetaceae bacterium | reverse complement strand
TCGCAGTGATCAAGGGGATTCATTTTTTTTTAAGTCGATAGAAAGTTATTTTCTTTTTTGGGGTAAAGAATAAAGATGGATGATAAATCATTTTTTATATATAGTTAAATAGAAGAAGAAAATCTTCAATTAATAAGTACTGGAGGAAAAAAATGGAAAAACGTGAACAATGGGGAAGTCGGACAGGTTTTGTATTAGCCGCAATTGGTTCTGCAGTCGGATTAGGGAACATTTGGCGTTATCCCTATATCGCTTATGAAAATGGCGGCGGAGCTTTTATCATTCCTTATCTCTTTGCGCTCTTAACAGCAGGGATTGCCATCTTGACTTTGGAGTATGCAATCGGGCATCGAATGAGAGGTTCAGCCCCTTATTCGTTTTTCCGACTGTCGACGAAAATGGAGTGGCTCGGTTGGTGGCAAACGTTGATTTCATTTGTGATCATGACCTATTATGTGGTGGTTGTGAGCTGGGCTCTCAGTTTTGCTTACTTTTCCTTCGGATTGCAGTGGGGAAGGGATACAGAGGGCTTTATGTTGGATCAATTTTTGAAGTTTTCAGGGGCCAGCGAAAATATTTGGCGAGTGGGTGGAATCAATTGGTCGATTCTAGTGACGGTCACGCTGATTTGGGGTTTAACGTTTCTAGTTCTTTATAAAGGAATTAAAGGAGGGATCGAGAAAGCCAATAAGATCTTACTTCCTTTTTTAGCCATCTTGTTGATCGTGATCACGATCCGTGGAATTACATTGCCGGGTGCAGAGGTTGGCTTGAACGCGTTGTTGGAACCAAATTGGCAACGACTTACCGATCCACAAGTGTGGATTCATGCTTATGGACAAATCTTTTTCTCATTAAGTATCGGATTTGGAATTATGATTACTTATGCCAGTTATTTACCCAAACGGTCTGATTTATCCAATAATGCTTTTATTGTTGCTTTTGCCAATAGCAGTGTCGAATTTCTGGCAGCGATTGCCGTTTTTGGTGCATTGGGTTTCCTTGCGGTTTCACAAGGGGGATCTGTTGAAAACGTTGTACAGAGTGGAATTGTTTTAGCATTTGTCGTATTTCCGCAGATTATCAATCAATTGCCAGCTTTTAACGATATTTTTGGTCTGTGTTTTTTTGGCTCCTTGTTTATCGCTGGGCTTACCTCACTTATCTCGATTGCCGAAGTTTGTGTTGCGGCAGTACAGGATAAGTTTCGTTTGACTCGTAAACAGGCAGTAAGTTGGATCATCGGGTTCGGTTATTTAATAAGCCTGATCTATACCACATATGCGGGTCTTGGATATTTGGATATCGTCGATCGATTTATCAATAACTATGGAATCGTTTTGGCGGGCTTCGTTGAAATTGTGGTCTTAAGTTGGATTTTCAAACTCTCTGTCTATCGTGATCACGTCAACTTGGTTTCGGATATTCAGATTCGCTATTGGTGGGATGCTTGCTTAAAGGTAATCACTCCGCTCGTTTTGCTTGTGATGACTGGATACAACCTGTATCAAGAGTTTTTTGTTTCTCCATACGGTGATGGTGCGTATACAACAGGTCAGTTGATTACCTTTGGTTGGTCTGTTTCCATTGCGGTATTGTTACTCGGTTTTCTCTTGCAGCGGATCCGGTGGAAAGATGAAGGGAGGACAGAGAAATGAGTATGAGTGCATGGATCATGTTTTTGATTGGTGCCGGAATTATTTGGGGAGGATTGGTAGTCTCGCTGTTTATAGCCCTTCGTAAAAAAGGAAAAAATGATCAGACCAATCCTTAGGAAAAGTGAAGTGTGGATAAGGCGTTCATAAATGGGTTGCGATCGAATCAAAAATTTCTCAAATCGCAAGAAAATTTTCCAAAATTATAAGAAAGTGTTATAATTTGATTGGAAAAGTGATAATGGTTCCTTCGTAATCTGAAGGTGCTTTTGAGCCACAGCACTACGTGCTGAGCTTGGAAGGAGCAAATTGCAAGATCGATCGCCGTCATGGTTCAAATGGGACCAGACGAAGAAACTCCTAGTGGTTTCTATCCTGCAAGCGATTGGCTATGTGTTGATCGCTAAAGCGATTAGCCTCGTCCTGAGTGAGGAGGTTGGGCATCAGGTAGGTGTCTTTCTGGCTGCAAATGCTCTTCTTTCTTTGCTGGTGTACCCCTTGAGTACACTGGTAAACAGCAGCCGACGGCTACTGCTCTGGATGCTTCCGGCGTCTATGAGCATTTTGCTGCTCATGAGTCAAAAAGTGGAATGGCTGCCCATCTTGTGGGTAGTCTTTGGACCCATCACTGCCGCTATTTACGCGTCAGCAGATGGTCTTTTTCAACAATCGCTCCCTTCAACGGAGCAGAAGTCGAAGGAAGCAAGTGTCCAAAAGACTTTCAAGATCAGTTCGTGCATCTCCCAGCTCGCAACCGCACTTGCGGGTGCGTTAGGAGTTTGGATCGCGTCAGAGTATCGCACCATCTGGATCCCGCTTGCCATAACCTTTATGGCTTGTGCAATGCTCATCCTCTGGCGCACTCCAGTAGCAGAATCGAGGAGGAGCAACGATAAGAGCCTTAAGGAGACACTTCGGCTCTGCTTGATTTCCTTCCCGTATCTGGGAGCTACAGCCGCTAACGCAGCTGTGTCCGTATCGGTACCTATCTTTCTCGATGCATTCGTGGCAGGAATGGTACTATTTGTTATGAGTAGTGCCAATGCGTTTGGGTACTTGGTCCCATTCAAGGGTAGGAGGACCCCTTACCTTCTGCTGTTTGTTGGGATTCTTCTATTTCCACTGAGCGCGACATGGTTGAGTGGAATGTCCGGCGTGGTCCTGTACCTGCTAGCTGGCTTGGTTGTTGGGGTGGCCTCATCCCAATGCAAGCTACAGATGAGGCTAACACTCTTCCAAGAAACAGCTACAAAAACTAGAGCAGCGGCATCGCTCCATATGATGTCTGATGCGGGTTATATCGTTGGCCCGCTTCTTATGTGGCTTGCCGCATTCGGCGACGCAACGATCGTTTGGATCGCGGCAGCGATATTGCCGCTGATCGCGGTCGTTATACGCCGATAGAAGTTGAAATCAGCTTCTTCTATTTTATGAGGAGAAGCTGATTTCTTTTTGTCAAAAGACTTTTGCAGAGAAAAAAAGGGATCATCTTCCTGCTGCGTTCATGTAAAATATTCAATGACTGCGTGTGGAAAGTGGTCGGCAATATATTGTCTCATTGTTCTTTCTAGATTTTCAGCTTCCTCGGTAGGATAGACATATTTGGGCACAAAACGACCCCATTTATATTTTCGTTTTTCGATGTTCATGTCTAGTTTTGTTTGGGGATAGTTCTTTTCAATGACACGCTTAGCTGGTTTGGTAAAGCGGTGTTGAATCAGTTCAAAGGTCAGATCTTTTGTCAATGATGGTAGAAGTCGATTCTTTAACAATCGAAACAGTTCCAGATATTCTTGTTCCCAGTTTTCATGCAAGTATAAGGGAGCGACAACAAAGCCGAGAGGATAGCCGGCTTTTGCTACTTTTACAGCCGCTTCGATTCGTTGTTCCAGGGAAGAGGTTTTCAGTTCAAAGGTTCGTATCATATATGGAGAGTTAATGCTGAAGCGAAACCGCGTTTTTTGTTGATGATTCGCATCCAATAAATGATCAACATGATGAAATTTGGTGGTAAAGCGCAATCGTCCGTGTTCCGTTTGTCCAATAAATTCGATGGCTTTTTTAAGGGAATGGGTCAAATGATCGATTCCGACAATGTCGGATGTACAGGAGGCTTCAAAACGAGTGATTTTAGGTTTGCGTTCATGGATATATTTTTTTGCCTGCGCGAAAATTTCATCAAGATTAACATACGTGCGAACATACGGCTTGCTCCCCAAAGTGGTTTGGAGATAACAATAATGGCAGTGACCCATGCAACCTGTGGCTAGGGGAATCGCATACTCTGCTGAGGGCTTTGAAGGTTCAAATTTTAAGGTTTTGCGAATGCCGACTACTAATGTTTGTTTGGCGATCCGATATTTTTGCAAATCATTTTCGCCTGGAAGGTTTCGAATCTGATTGTGCGAAGTCGTTTTCCGGATCTCTATCTGTAATTGCTTAAATTTCTCGTACAGTTGTTGTCCCAGTGGATATTCAAGTGCACCAGGTTCAAAATAGACCAAACGAGGCATAAATGGTTCCAAAAGATTCACCTCTTTTTTCCCTAGTATGTGCGGTTCGAAAATGGAAAATAAGGAGTGAACTATTCTGAAAAAGTGACAAAGAGATAGATCAGTAGAAGGAAATAACCCCCTTTGTCGGAGTAGGGGGTCATTTTAGAGGGAGTATGCGCGAAGATATTGTCTTGGGATATGTTCTTTTGTTAATCCGCTCAATTCTTGGATAGCGTGAAGAGCCCAATAAGGATCGCGTAGCATGCCACGAGCTACCGCTACCATATCAGCATCGTTGTTGGCAATGGTGGCTTCTGCTAATCGCGGATCGTCTAAGTTTCCGACAGCGATCACTGGGACTCCCAAAGCGTCTTTGATGGCTCGGGCATAAGGGACTTGATATCCGGGATGATCACTGGGTCCGTTTGTCCCTACAGGCCCTTCGCCACCACTACTGATATGAAATACATCAACACCTGCATCGCGATATTTTCGGCAAAGATCGATCGTGTGATCAAGAGTATATCCGTCTTCCCAATATTCGACTGCAGATATTCGCATCAATAAGGGCATTTCTGCGGGCATTATCTGTTTGACTGCTTGAATTACCTCTACACCAAACCGCGAGAGATCTTGTCCGTATTCATCGGTCCGATTATTGATTTTCGGGGAGTGGAATTGATGAATTAGGTATCCGTGAGCACCGTGGATCTCAATGGTATCCACACCTGCAGCAACTGCTCGTCGTGCTGCTTCTTGGAATTTGCGAACCATTTCACGTACTTCTGTTGTGCGTAATGCTCGTGGTTTTTTGTATTTTGAACTGAAGGGAATGGAAGAGGGTCCTACGGGTGTAGGGGCATCTTCCGCTTTTCGACCAGCATGAGCAATCTGTATACCGATTTTTGCATCATGTTGATGGACAGCATCGATGATGCGCTGAAATGCAGGAATCTGGTCATCCGACCAAAGTCCCAAATCAAAGTCGGTAATTCGACCATCGGGTTCGATATCGGTCATTTCAATAATGATCAAGCCTGTGCCACCGATGGCACGAGAGGCATAGTGCACAAAGTGCCAGTCATTGGGTTTCCCATCGCGTTTGGAAACCGAATATTGACACATCGGTGCCATCACAATGCGATTTTTAAGCGAAAGTCCTTTGATCCGATAAGGTGTTGCAAGATGAACCATAGTGAGCCTCCTAGGATTGAATCTTCATCGAAAAACATGATTTCATTATAGTTCTTTATACAAATGTCTTCAAATTTTCCTTTATTTTGGTGCTTAGGAAGTTGGTTTGGCTGAATAGAAAAAACGCCTCAAGGATCTTTGAGGCGGAAGTTTGTCCACAGTCTGTCGCTTCAATATCCTAGAGGCGGGAGTGTTCCTGATTTTTTCAACCTGTTCGTATTAAAGGATTTAGAACTTAAAGTTGGTGCCTTTTAAAGCGTTCCAGAGCATTCCCATATGTGTATAATAATTCAAAGCACTAAAGAGTAAGAAAGCGACACCTGCTACAATCCAACAAATCGCAACAATCTTTGGCAACGAGCTGTTCAGATTGCGAAGAGCAAAGGGTGTGAGTAAACAGCCAATAGCACTAAGCCCATATAAAATCACAAAGAAAGTGTTTTCAATCCAGGGTTGATCATGGAGTAATCCCGTGATCGGTTCATGAGGTGGTGCGGCTCCCACGATGCCAAAGCGAAGAATGGCAGCGGTACAAAAGAAAAGCATTAGTCCAAGGGAGAAGATGACCCATGAAACTGGAGCAAAGGTTAGCTTCACATCATTCAAGCTATTTTCATTCTCTCGTATGGACTTGATCGTTTGTGAGCGCTTCCATAAATAAAGTGAAGCTGCAAGTAGTAGTAATCCAAGCACTACATTGGGCTCAGCAAACATGATATTGATCGGTGGGTTTACTTTTAAGGGCCAGGTAACCGCCATTAATCCTCCAAGAAAAGTCAAAATAACACCTAAAACTCCAAAAGAAAGAGACCATCCTTCTGGTGAGACCGGTTCATTCCGCAATAACTTGCGAGCTAGAAGCGGTACTAAGATAAGAGCCAATCCAGCAGCCACACCCATCAGTGTGTTGTACAAAATTTGCATCATCTTATGCCTCCTTTTGATAAATCCTTCAAAACTTAGAATTCAATTTAAAGATAGATAATAATTATATAATAAGATAATCATTTACTCTTTTCAAATATTATAATTCATATCTATTTTGTATATTTTTTTATTTACCCTTTTTGTGTGGGATGAATTTTATCAATGGATTGTCATTTTGTCTTGCGGGGAGGGTGATGTATTATGTTAATAGAATCTAATGAAGAGGTGGATCGTATCCAATGAAAAAAATAGTCGCTACTGAATTAAGTCCAGCAATGGTTGAGTATTTGCAAGGGAAGGCAATCGTTTTTCTGCAGGTTGTGGATCCTAGTACTCAATCGATTTACTCTTCAGCGCTTTCATGGGTCTACGCAACGAGTAAGTCTACGATACATTTTGCGATTGATAGTAAATCAAAATTGATAGAGATATTTGAGCAACAACCAAAGGTGACACTGAATTTTATTGGTTGTGAAAGTGCTTATGCGATTTCTGGGAGAGTGAAGCTCAAGGAGAGAAAAGCAGGTGATGTTTCCATTCATCTGGCTATCCTGGAAATCAAAGTGGAAGAAGTGCGTGATATTATTTTTTATGGAGGAAAAGTTGTCTCAGACCCTGCATTTATTAAGACTTACAATCAAAAATTGATCGAAAAATTGGATCGCGAAGTTTATCAAGCGATCACTCGCGTAGCAGATGATGGTACATAAACAAAGACTCTCCTGCGAATGAAGAAGCAGGAGTTTTTTATTTTAAAGAGATATAAACGAATGAGGTTGTTGCAAAAAAATTTTGGATGTCACTGTTAATATTAATTCTAATATTGTAGGATATTATTCAAAGAATTGAGGTGAAAACAAATTGACTCAATGGAAGGCGAGTTTATATGTTATTGTAGGTGCTCTTTGTTTTGGCACACTTTCTACACTTGTGAAGATTGTGCTTGATCAGGGATTTTCGATACAAGATATCTCCAGTGGGGCGATTGTCGTTGGTTGTTTAATGTTATGGATTTGTACATTCCCGGTATTGGGGGAAATAAAAAAGTATCCATGGAAAACGTTGCTCATTGTGATATTAGTGGGAAGTGTTTGGGGATTCACAGAAATCTTTTATATGTTGACTCTTGAAAAAATCCCTGCTTCCTTGGCTGTTGTGCTCTTGTTTCAATTCACATGGATGACACAGATCGTACATATGATTCAGACCAAAACGTTGCTGTCGACGAATCGGTGGATTGCTTTGGGAATCATCCTATTTGGAACCTACCTCGGGTCAGGAACCGATATCAACCATCTTCTACAAATCAATGCAATGGGTATTTTTTTTGGTTTATTAAGTGCGCTCTCTTATACTGCTTCCATTTATGTTAGTGAATCAGTTGGAACACATATGAACCAATTATTGCGCAGTGCGTTAATGTTGACCGGACAAATGATATTTGTGGTATTGGTCTTTTCGCCTACATTCTCTTTTGTGAATGCGTTCGCGAAAGGCTTATGGCCGTGGGCAGTATTGTTAGGTATTCTTGGCTTCGTTGTCACGACCTATGCATTTAATAAAGGTGTCCCGCATATTGGAACCAGTCTAGCAGGGGTATTGGGATCCATCGAATTGCCGATGGTCATCTTGCTTTCTTCGTTGGTCTTGCGAGAAAACGTTACAATTGTTGAATGGACGGGTGTTATCTTGATTTTATTAGGAATCGTGATTTCAGAGTATGATAGCTCTCCGTCTATAAAAAAGTATAAAACCAGTAAAAAATAGTCGTGACCAAGCTCATAGGAGCTTGGTCGATTTTTAAATGAAGAAAAACAGCCATATCAGGTATACAACAAGGCTAACGGACAAAATAAAACAACAGATCAGGCTTGATCCTAAGAGCGACCAGACACCAATTCGTTTAATCCATTGTTTATTTTCAATATATCCTAAAAGGATAACAGAAGAGAAAAAACTGACTTTGGCTATCATTGAACAAAGAATCAGTAAAATAAGTGATATAACTTCCAAGTATGCTCCTCCTTTGGGAAAGAGATGTTAAAAGTAGTGTACTGAATTCTTCCTCATTTGTAAATTTTTATTTGGAAACAAGCATTAGAAGTACTCCCTAAATTATATCAATGCTTCTGTTGATTTAAGAAATCAAAAGAGATTGAATAAATGTTGCGTTTCACGGAGATCTTGAGTAAAATATATAAACAATTAGACTGGATAAAAATGATGAAGAAGAGGAGTAAACAGCGGAATCTTGCAGAGAGAGGGATTTACCCCTGTGGGTAGCTGTGAGATCCCTTAAGAGGAACCTGTTGAACGTCGCTTCGGAGTTGTTTCTGCCAACATCGGGTCAACATAAGACCTGATCTGTAGTGGGAACCGTCTGCCTACGTTACAGGTGTTGAGTGAATGAAGGAATCATAATGGAATTTCCTTCATTAATAAAGGTGGTACCGCGAAATAACTCCTTTCGTCCTTTAGACGAAGGGAGTTTTTTAATTGTAATTGGGAGGCGAAAGAAGCATGGATAATCGTCAACAAATAAATCAAATGCCCACAAAATATAATCCAAAATCGGTGGAAAAGAAAAGAATGCAATTTTGGTTAGATCAAGACCTCTTTAAACCTGCTGAGGATCCTGGACGTGAGACTTACAGTATAGTGATTCCGCCACCGAATGTAACCGGAGTCTTGCATATGGGGCATGCGTTGGATTTTACTTTACAGGATATTATGATCCGCATGAAACGTATGCAAGGATTTGATACCTTGTGGCTCCCTGGTATGGATCATGCGGGCATTGCAACGCAAGCGAAGGTAGAGGAACACCTGCAAAAAGAGGGGCTTACTCGGCATGAGTTAGGTCGAGAAAAGTTTTTAGAAAAAACTTGGAAATGGAAGAAAAAACATGCTGCCATCATTCGTGAGCAGTGGCATAAGATGGGCTTCTCGCTCGATTATTCCCGTGAGCGTTTTACAATGGATGAAGGATTGTCGAAAGCGGTACGGAAGGTCTTTGTAGACCTGGCAAACAAAGGCTTGATCTATCGAGGAAAATATATTATTAATTGGGACCCTGAGGCTCAAACTGCTCTCTCTGATATTGAGGTAGAACACAAAGAAGTAAAAGGATGGTTGTATCATTTGCGCTA
>JANWJM010000116.1 GCA_025449475.1 Thermoactinomycetaceae bacterium | reverse complement strand
TCTTCAGACCGCAAGATGTTGCGGTCTGTTTTTATTCAAAAATAGCTGATAATTAGGTGAAATGCAATGAAACCATCAACCTTTACATTCATCACCAAACATGAAAGAGAAACCAAAGAATTCGCAAAGCATCTTACACGAGTGTTAGAGTCAGGAGATGTTCTTGCACTGGAAGGAGACCTGGGCGCTGGAAAAACCGTCTTCGCAAAAGGGATTGCAGAAGGTTTAGGGGTGTGCGAGCCGGTCAATAGTCCTACATTTACGATTGTCAAAGAGTATCAGGGAAAGATTCCCTTTTATCACCTGGATGTCTATCGATTGGAATCAGTGGTCGATGAACCCCTTGGATTCGAGGAATACTTGTATGGAGAGGGGATTTGTTTGGTCGAATGGGCTTCACGCATTTCCGATTGGCTGCCCGATGATGCGATAGAGATTCAATTTTTGGTGATGGCAGATACTCATCGAAAGATCAAGCTCACCACTGTACTTCCTCGAGTGATCAATTGGTGCAAGGATGGATGGAATCATGAAGATTTTAGCGATTGATACTTCGACACTGGTGATGGGTGTTGCGATATTAGAAGAGAAGAGAGTGTTGGGTGAGTTGATCACCAATAGTCACAAAAAACATTCGATTCGTTTAATGCCTGCTATGGCTCAGTTATTCGAAGAACTGGAATTAACGCTTGAAGATATCGATCTGTTGGCAGTGACAAAAGGTCCTGGCTCTTATACCGGCATACGAATAGGTGTAACCACAGCCAAAACACTTTCTTGGGCTCATCAAATTCCGCTCTATGGCATTTCGACTTTAGCTGTTTTAGCGGAAAATGGCTTTCATTTTAATGGATGGATCGTCCCTTTGCTCGATGCTCGAAGAGAACGAGTCTATGTGGGGATTTATCAGAGGGAAGTAGAACAATTGAGGGCCATCTATTCACCACAGATCATGACAATCACAAAATTGCTCGATATTCTCAAAAAACAGGAGAAACCGGTCCTATTTCTTGGTGATGATTGTGAAAGGTATGCAGAGCAGATAAAGATGCATCTTTCAAATCAGGCGAAATTTGGTACACTCGCCGAAAACATCCCCAAACCCAGTCAGTTGGGTTATCTCGCTTGGGGAAAACTACAACAAAAGGAAGCACCCGAGACGGAACAATTTGCTCCTGACTATTTACAACTCACACAAGCAGAAGTAAATTGGCTGAAACAGCACAATCATGGTGGCAAACATGAAAACTGATGGATCGATTCGAAAGATGAATATCCATGATATTCCGCAAGTATGCGAGATTGAACAGGTCTCTTTTCCGGATCCGTGGTCTGCGCAAACGTTTTATCAAGAGTTGACACAAAATCCATTTGCTTATTATTGGGTACTTGTTCAACAAGAACGAATCATTGGTTATCTAGGGGCATGGTTGGTGATGGATGAAGCGCAGATTACCAATATTGCTGTTCGTTCTTCGGAGCGGGGTCAAGGATGGGGAGAAACATTGCTATGGCATGCAATGTGTAAATTAAGGAAGCTGGGTGCAGAGAAGATGACGTTAGAAGTACGAGCGTCCAATCATCAAGCACAAGCTCTCTATCAAAAATTAGGTTTTGTATCTGTCGGGATCAGACCGAAATTTTATAAAGTCTGTTCTGAGGATGCAATGATCATGTGGGTGAGTCTCAATGAAAAAGCCAATCGTACTCGGGATTGAAACGAGTTGTGATGAAACATCAGCTGCTGTTGTTTCGGGAGGTACACATCTGCTCTCCAACGTTGTCTCTTCCCAAGTGAAATTGCATCAGCGATTTGGTGGGGTTGTCCCCGAAGTCGCTTCACGTAAACATGTGGAGAGAATCACGTGGATTATTCAAGAAGCACTGGATCAGGCGAAAGTCTCTCTAAAAGAACTTGATGCAATTGCGGTGACCAAAGGGCCTGGCTTGGTAGGTGCTTTATTGATTGGGATTTCGGCAGCGAAAGCCCTTTCATTTGCAACGGGCATCCCGCTTGTTCCTGTACACCATATTGCCGGTCATGTCTATGCCAATCATTTAATAAAACCGCTTCCCTTTCCTTTAGTGGCATTGGTGGTTTCGGGAGGGCATACCGAACTCTTATTCATGGAGAAACATAACCGATTTGAACGCCTTGGAAAAACGATGGATGATGCTGCAGGGGAAGCTTTTGATAAGGTGGCACGATTAATGGGGCTTCCTTATCCAGGAGGTCCTGAGATTGATCGTTTGGCCAAAAAAGGGGAGCCGATCTATGATCTTCCTCGGGCTTGGCTTGAACCGGGATCGCTCCATTTTAGCTTTAGTGGATTAAAATCAGCTGTGATCCAGTTTCTCCAGCAAATGAAAAGCCAGAAAAAAGAGGTTGATCAACATCATCTCGCTTCCAGTTTTCAAACAGCGGTGGTTGATGTGCTAATCGAAAAATCGATCAATGCGGTTCGGAAGACCGGTGTTCAACATTTGTTACTCGCAGGTGGCGTTTCAGCAAATCGTCAGCTTCGTCAGCAGTTAACCGAGCGTTGTCGCAAGGAAAACATTACCTTGCAAATCCCTCCTCCGGAACTATGTACAGATAATGCAGCGATGATTGCAGCAGCGGGGACGTACCAATATTTGGACGGTCATTTTGCAGATTTAACGTTAAACGCCGATCCCAATTATGAGATGAATCAAAGAGTTGAGTGATGTGGAAAATAAACAGAAATTGCGCCAAAAAATGATCGCTTATCGGGAACAGCTTTCAAGAGAGTGGATTGAACGAGCATCGGCTCGCATTTGTCACCAGTTGATCCAATTGCCTGCGTTTCGTCATGCAAAAACGATTCTCTTTTATATGGCGATCAAAAATGAAGTGGATGTCTCACAAGCGATGCGGGTAGCGTGGCAGGAAGGAAAGCGGGTTGTTCTTCCACGAGTGAATGGATCCAACATGGATTGTTTGGAAGTGAATCCGCAAGATGAACTCCAGAAAGGTAATTGGGGAATTCCGGAGCCAAAGAATGGAAAAGTCATCGATCCCGATCAGAGTGATTGGGTCATTGTCCCTGGGGTTGCCTTTGATCGGAAGGGTTACCGACTGGGTTATGGGGGAGGCTATTATGATCGGTTTTTTTCCAAATACCCTCATCTTCAGCGGGTAGGTGTATTGGAACATGGGCAACTTGTACCAACGGTATATCCCGAATCACACGATCAACCTTTACAACAATTGGTGACTTCTCAACAAGTATTCCAGATTCAAAAGAGTGACTAACGTCTTGTCAATATGTTTGTTCAAACTGTTTGTTACAACTTTGACATTCCTCGAGTGTTCGGGCATTCATTTTGCCGATCAACGATCTTTAATATGTATGGAACAGATATGTAAATCCTCGTCTTTTTTTTCAATTATTTTGCAACAACTTCAAATATGATATATTGAAGGTAGAATAAATATGTGCATATCATCACAAAAGGCATTTCTCATTGACAGTAGAGGAGAGAGGATACCTATGGCGGATCAAAAAATTCCTCAAGTAACAGCCAAACGATTGCCTCTTTATTATCGCTATTTAGAAAAGTTACATGCGATCGGCAAGCAGCGTGTGTCTTCTGCAGCGTTAGCAGAAGCGCTACAGATTGATCCGGCAACGATACGCCGTGATTTTTCGTATTTAGGGGAGTTAGGAAAAAAAGGTTATGGCTATAATGTCAATTATTTACTCCAATTTTTGCGTGACTTTTTAAGACAAGATGAAGTGACCAACGTGGTTCTAATCGGTGTTGGCAATTTGGGCACGGCTTTACTTCGTTATAACTTTTATCGGAGCCATAATACAAAAATTGTTGCAGGATTTGATATCGATGAAGGAAAAATAGGAATGGATATTGATGGTGTCCCTGTCTATTCGATGAACCGCCTCAAAGAAGTACTTGAACTTCATTCTGTGGAAGTAGCGATCTTAACCGTTCCTGTTAGCGCCGCTCAGTCTACCACCGATCAATTAGTAAACGCGGGGATTAGGGGGATCTTAAACTTTACTCCTGCTCGTTTAAATGTCCCGAGTCATATCCGCATTCATCATATTGATTTAACCGTCGAATTGCAAACGTTGATTTATTTCTTGAAGAATTTCCCTACGAATGAATCGAAAGGTGAACAAAATGGTTGAAAATGAAATGCCGATCAGTTCACACCTTAATGAACTCCGGCGGCGGTTAATCTGGATCGTGATAACGTTTGTTTTTTTTATGGGAATTAGCTTCATGTTTGCAGGCGATATTTTCACATGGATCCGGCAAGATTCGCTGAAAAATGTGCAGATTCATGCTCTTTCACCATCTGATTCATTGAAAATATATGTGCAAATCTCATTTATATCCGCCTTAACTTTTACCACACCTTTGATTTTGTATCATTTGTGGCAGTTTGTGCGTCCAGGATTGAAGCCTTCTGAACAAAGAACTGCTTTAATCTATATCCCAGTCGCTATTCTTTTGTTTTTGTGTGGACTGTTATTTGGTTATTATGTTATCTTTCCTTTTTTGATCCAATTTTCTGCGTCGCTGAACGAGGAACTAAATGCTGTCGAGATGTATGGGATGTATCAATATTTTGGCTTTATGTTTAATATCATTTTTCCGCTGGCTTTATTTTTTGAACTTCCGGTGATCGTGTTATTTCTGACAAGCATCCGGTTATTGACTCCGCAGATTTTGCGAAAATGGCGAAGAGTGGCTTATCTACTGATGGTCATCATTGCTGCCGTGATCACTCCGCCTGATTTGATTTCAAATATACTTGTGGCGATTCCATTGGTTTTTCTCTATGAAGTTAGCGTCTGGATCTGTATGTGGATTTATCAGAGGCAGACTCGCGATGATGAAAAGGGAGATCAATGATCATAAAAGTGTATTTATGATTTTTTTTGTTTAACTACTTGCAAAAAGATGCGAAGATGAATATCATAGTAAGTGGTGTTAGCACTCATAGCAATCGAGTGCTAACAAAAATCTCTCACCTAAAAAAGGAGGGTATTTACATGATCAAACCTTTAGGTGATCGTGTTGTTTTAGAGGCAGTGGAAAGAGAAGAAGTTACAAGCAGTGGGATTATCCTGCCTGAAACGTCGAAAGAAAAACCACAAGAAGGTCGGATTGTCGCTGTAGGTACAGGACGTTTGGAAGATGGAAAAAGAGTGCCCTTGGAAGTAAAAGAAGGTGATCGAGTTATCTTCTCGAAATATGCTGGTACCGAAGTGAAGTACCAAGAAAAAGAATATCTCATTCTGCGTGAAAGTGATATCTTAGCGATTATCGAATAATGTGGGAATGTTATACATATTAGAAAGGGGATAGAGAACATGGCGAAAGAAATCCAGTTCGGTGAAGACTCCCGTCGTGCGATGTTAAATGGTGTGGATGCATTGGCAAATGCAGTGAAAGTAACATTGGGACCCAAAGGACGGAATGTAGTACTTGAAAGAAAATTTGGTTCACCATTGATTACCAATGATGGTGTCACCATTGCTAAAGAGATTGAGTTGGAAGATGCTTTTGAAAACATGGGTGCACAGTTGGTCAAAGAAGTTGCTACCAAAACCAATGATGTAGCCGGTGACGGTACAACCACCGCAACGGTATTGGCTCAATCCATTATTCGTGAAGGATTGAAAAATGTAACCGCTGGCGCAAATCCAATCATTTTGAGAAAAGGAATCGAAAAAGCTGTTAACAAATCGGTAGAAGAGATCAAGAAAATCGCTCAGCCGATTGAAGGAAAGGATTCCATTGCTCAAGTCGCTGCAATCTCCGCAAACGATGAAGAGGTTGGTCACCTGATTGCAGAGGCAATGGAGAAAGTTGGAAACAATGGTGTCATTACGGTTGAAGAATCTCAAGGATTTACCACGGAATTAGAAGTAGTGGAAGGAATGCAGTTTGACCGCGGATATCTCTCTCCATACATGGTTACTGATACAGAGAAGATGGAAGCGGTACTAGAGGATCCCTACATCTTGGTAACCGATAAGAAGATCTCGAATTTACAGGACCTTGTCAATCTACTGAATCGTTTTGCCCAAGAACAAAAAGCACCTTTGTTGATCATTGCAGAAGATGTTGAAGGCGAAGCGCTCCCCACCCTAGTC
>JANWJM010000115.1 GCA_025449475.1 Thermoactinomycetaceae bacterium | reverse complement strand
CTACCAAATATGTCGAAAAAGTTGAAGATGAACTTGAAGTAGGTTCCACCGTCAAGGCAAAAGTATTATCCATTGATTCATTAGGCAAGATTTCTTTGTCCATTCGTGCATTAAGCACCAAAAATGACCGCCGCACTAACAGTCGAAAATCCAGTGTGGATTTCGAAGACATGATGAAAAAATGGATGAGAAGCAGTGAAGAACGTTTAAGTGCACTCGCTGCTAAACAAAAAAAGAATCGCTAGATGTACTTATGATATGATCTTATTACCTAAATTTTTCTTCAATCTTTTCTCGTGTCCAACACCCATAAACTTACATGAGGCATTTTTGATCGATTGGCAAGGATACAAGAGGGATTTGTTAGAAAAATTTAAAATTCCGCAGTGTCCAATCATCTTCTAAAGAAGATGATTTTTTATTTTTGTGTGAGAAATATAAAATAGATATAACTTTTATACACGAGGTGAGCGCTGTGTCCATTGCCGAAAAAGGCGAAACCGTCCTCATTACGGGTGCTACTACAGGAATTGGCTACGAATTGGCAAGGCTGTTTGCCATGAATGGTTATAATTTAGTGATTATCGCTAGAAACCGTGCCCAATTGGAACGTCTACAAAAACAATGGGAAAATGAATTCAGTGTAAAAATTCATGTGATTGTAAAAGATCTTTCCAAACAGTCGGCAATTGAAGAGATTATGGATTCTTTAGAGGAACACAACATCGATATCGATATTCTGATTAACAACGCAGGTTTCGGGCTATTTGGTCCCTTCATTGAAACACCCATTGAACAAGAGCTGGAGATGATCCAAGTCAACATTGTCGCATTAACGTATCTAACCAAATGCTTGATCCCCAAAATGCTCCGCAAAAAAAGAGGGAAGATATTAAATGTAGCCTCGATCGCCGCTTTTCAATCAGGTCCTTTAATGTCCGTCTATTACGCAACCAAAGCTTATGTATTATCATTTAGCGAAGCATTGACCAACGAACTCGCTGAACATGGAATCTTGGTGAGTGTTCTCTGCCCAGGACCTACACATACTCAGTTCGAAAAACGCGCAAATTTGGAACAATCAAAACTCTTTCAGCGCAATGTCATGAATCCTGAAGAAGTTGCCAAAATTGCTTTTCGGCAATTTATGAAAGGCAAAACCATGATCGTCCCTGGAGCTACCAATTGGATCCTGGTCCGTTCCACCCGCCTGTTACCCCGAAAAATGGTAACAGGTATTGTCCGAAAAATCCAAAGTGAAAGAAACAAATAAAACGCCTCATTCCATTCGCTGTGCCGGTGTGCAATGCTTCACTGACACAGCATTTTTCTATCAAAATTTTTTTCAATCACTACCAAAGAAGGGGCGTGGGTTCGATTCAGCCGTTGATGCAACATAATCGAAAATTGTGGATGCGGCAGGCTACGACACCACTTTAACACACTCTCTGCCTCCTCTGTTCCTCCCTTATGCCCCGTGTATAGCACCAGTGTAATCAGCCCTCCTGATCTTAACCATTCCAGGGCTTGTTCGCATGCAGCAATCGTACTTTGCGGTTTGGTGATAATCGAAGGATCGCCATGGGGTAAATAGCCGAGATTAAACATCACCGCATCAATATTCTGACGGAGTTGATTCGGTAAAATCTCTGACCAAGGTTGTTGATGAGGATATTGAAACAACTGCACTTGTTTCATATGACCTTCGCTTTCCAGACGCTTTCGGGTTGCACGAAGCGCTTGATCCTGAATATCAAACCCATACACGGTTCCAGATTTTCCAACGATTTTTGCTAAAAACAAGGTATCATTCCCATTGCCAACAGTGGCATCGATGGCAACACCACCTGCAGGAAGTACACATCGAATATACTCATGAGCCTGATGTAAAAGATTCGGTAACACCAATTCCTCTCATCCTTCTATTAACATATGAATTCTATTCTTTTACAGCATGAATTTTATTTGTTTGGGCAAAACATAAGCATAGATAACTTTTCCAAAGGAGATGTATGAATCAATGAACACTATAACACAAACATCCGAGCTCCAAAAACTCATCGATGGACTTAACATTGATCTCTCTCACGAATATGCGGCAATGATTCAATATATTTATAATGCCTCTGCTGTTTCGGGTTTAAGCAGACAAGTGCTCAAACCTTATTTTGAAGCCGAAGCAAGAGATGAAATGGCTCATGCCCAATACTTATGCGAAAAGATCGTAAACCTAGGCGGAACACCTCAAGTCCACCCGGCTTCTGTAAAGCAGTTGAAACAAGTGCGCGATATGATACAACATTCTCTCAATGAAGAGATCGCGACAATCGAACGATATAAAGCGCGAATGAAGGAAGCGGATGAAGTAGGCGACATTGCTCTAAAAGTCAAATTAGAGGATATGATTGCCGACGAAACCAAACATAAAGAAGAACTGGAGCATCTTCTTCGAGAGACTCCCTTTTAAGCATCACAAAAAGGGCTGTTGTAGCAGCCCTTTCCTTCTTCTATGGGTGAGCGAAAGTTCGATCCGCATTTTTTCAAATCCAAAGAATACCTTCTAATATTAGATGCTACTCTCTTTTTGTTCTTCCAATCGTTTTAACCGAGAAGTTAACACTTTCAAACGGTTTTTAAGCTCTTCTCCCCATTCTGAATCACTTAATTGTTTGGAAGCACTCAAAAGATCCAACGCATAATCGATCTGTTCTCGAAGGATCGGTTCAAGATCTCCCTCTTGAAAGCTCACGACATACTCTTTCCATTCCTCGATTAAATCAGGGGCGATTTGTTCTCGGAGGGTAGTTTCCTTCACACCATCTTCGACTGCATATTGAACAACCAAATCAAATTCTTCCTTTACAGCTGTGTGAACCTCAATTTCATGACAAACTGGACAGTACAGCAAAGGAACATTATGAACAAAAACAGTTTGTTTACGTAATGACCCAATCGCACCAATCATGGTAGCTCCACAGCAGTACATAATACTTCCCCCTCCTCTTCCCCTACAATAGATTACAGAGTTCGTTATTACATGTTTACCCACATTTAAGCAAAATAAAACCCTAAAAAAGATATAGCATAGCAGAGCCTTCTCCACTATGCTATTTCCTCATTCTTCGATTGATTCCTGATATTGTTCAGCCGACAATAAATTTTTTAGCTCCGATTCATCGGCAATCTCCACTTCAATCATCCAACCATCCTCATAGGGAGAATCGTTAATTTCTTCAGGTGAATCTCCTAACGCCTCATTCACAGAGATAACCTTCCCATTGATCGGAGCATAGAGTTCCGAAACAGTTTTGACCGATTCAACGCTCCCGAATGGCTCACCTTTTAGAATGGTTGCGCCTACCTCCGGCAGTTCCACATACACAATATCCCCTAATTCGGATTGGGCAAAATCAGTTATTCCGATCAAAGCAGTGTTGCCCTTCACTTTTACCCACTCATGTTCTTTTGAATATAACAAATCATTTGGTAAGTTCATTCTTTCCCGTTATGTACGGATTTCCTCCCTTCTTACTATAAAAACGACAGCAAAATCTATTCTGCCAATACTCTCTCCAAAGGATTTTTTAACATACTCAATGCTTTTTCGCCGGCTGAACGATGACGCAATTGCCCTTTTCGATCAAATAGATAAAAAGCGGGTACGAACTCGTTTTCAAAGCGATCAACAACTTGATGCATATTGTCGATTCCTTGTGGATGCTTGAGCTCATATTTTTCAATCGTCTCTTTCACTGGTGGAATCTGAGTATCTTTTTCAGAGCGAGGCATATGAATCCCGATCACTTCTAACTCAGGGTGATTTTCTCTCAATTCATTGATATCTGGTAAGCTTTCCTTGCACATCCCACAACTAATCGACCAAAAATGAACCAAGACTGGTTTTCCGATGAGATCATCCTTCTTTGCTTCACCATTCACCCATTCCGTAATCCCATCAAGTGCTGGCATTTCTGTCCGCAATCGAAGCGCCATTTGTATCCTCTCCAATCAATTGAATTTACTACGTTACTAACACAAAATGAAAATGAATGCAAGATGATCAGCACCTTCGTACTGATCACCTGCATCAAAATTTTGATTATAGAGTTTTTTGTCCGGGTTTCCAGTCGGAAGGACAAAGACCACCTGTTTGCAATGCTTGTAGTACACGTAATGTTTCATCTACACTGCGTCCCACATTGTTGTCCGTAACTACTTGATAACGCACAATTCCTTCAGGATCAATAATAAACAATCCACGCAATGCGATTCCTTCATCCTCGATCAGCACACCATAGTCACGGCTCACTTTATGTGTTGTATCTGCACCCAACGGATAGTTGATGTGACCCAATCCATTATCATCTCGTGGAGTTTGAATCCATGCACGATGAGAAAACTTGCTATCTGTTGAAACGCCGAGAATTTCAGCATTGAGATCTAAAAACTCTTCATAACGATCACTCAAAGCGGTAATTTCAGTTGGACATACAAAAGTGAAGTCTAAAGGGTAGAAGAACAGGATCAGCCATTTTCCTTCATAATCGGAAAGCCTCACTTTCTCATCGAGGGTTTCCAAGTTCTTGGTACTTTCCATCTCAAAGTAGGGAGCGGGTTTTCCTACCAGACGTTGGGGTTGACTAGCTACTGTAACAGACATATGTAATAACCTCCTATAATTGGATATATTTTTATTGTGCCCTGCTTTTGCTCAACTAAACACAGAGCTCGGTGACACCATAAAAATAACATGTCAGTAATTTAAAGTCAATACTAATTTAAATTTAATATAATATGAAAAGGATTCTCATTGGAAGTCTTGCTTTTTATTTCTTGCTAAGAATCTGTTAAAATAGCATATACAGAATTCATAAAGATATACACAAAGGGAAGTGAAAAGATGAAGATCCGGAAATGGATATTTACATTCTTGTTGGGTACATGTATTTTTCTCCTAAATGCTTGTGGCTTTATCGGTAATAATCATGCAACTAATGACCCTCAAACCCAAAATCTCAATGATGACAACACCAATCAAACACAACAACAAATCACTCCCGTCCAACCCAATCAAGTCCATGCTGAGATTCCCTTTGATGAAGTGAGCTTTGTCCCATTCAAGTTTAAACCTCGATCACAGGGAGGAATCTTTATCTATACCAAAGAAGCGCATCCGGGGAATATCTCTGAAACCTTTAAACGCTATTGGGATGAATATGATATGTTATATATTCAGTTGGGTGAACAATTCAAAGGATATGAGATCGAGCTCATGGCTCTTGAAAAAAAAGATGCAAAAACCGCCCGATTGGTGTTAAGAGTCAATACCACCAACAAAGCAGGAAATCCCACAGCAGATCCTGCACGTAAATTTATTCGAGTTCCAAAGGGTTCATTAAATGGCTACTCCTTTGAAGTGGTAGATGAAACGGGAAGAGCATTGAGCCTTCAGTAAAAATTGACCGCTAAATGTAGCG
>JANWJM010000114.1 GCA_025449475.1 Thermoactinomycetaceae bacterium | reverse complement strand
TTTTCCAAATAGAGGAATTCGGTTCGAAAAAGTCCTACCCCTTCTGCGTGATGTTCCAAGGCATAGGGGATATCTTCTAAATTTCCGATATTGGCAAAGACTTGAATCCGTTTTCCATCTTTGGTATGTGCATCCTCTGCTGCTTCTTCCAGCGCTTTTCTCTTTCTTTTTTGTTGGTCAGCAATCTGAGTCGCAGCGGCTTTCTCTCTTTTTTTGGATGGATGGACAAAGACTTCACCGCTTTCTCCATCGATGACTAAACGATCTCCATCATGGATTTGTTCAATGTCTTCTCCTAAGCCGACAATGGCGGGAATTCCCAACGTTCGAGCAATAATGGCTGCATGTGCCGTTTTACTTCCTTTGGCGGTGATCATCCCAGAAAGCTCTTTGGGGAATTGAGCCGTTTCCGAAGGAGTAAGCTCTTCCGCGATCACGATATCCCCAGCTTTTAATTGTGTGGGATCGAGGGGAGAATTTCCTGATAGAATCAATAAGAGACGATTTCCTATATCACGAACATCATCCGCTCGTGCCCGCATATATTCATCTTCTAGAGAAGAGAGGATTTCACATGTGGATTGAGTCACTTGATCGCAGATAAATTCCGCATTTCTTTTCTTTTGCTCAATCAGTGTTTTCATTTTCCCGGTATATTCAGGATCTACTAAAAAAGTAAGGTGGGCATCAAAAACCTCAGCTTCCTCTTTTCCGATTTTTTGAAGTGTCATTTCTTTCAGCTCAGTAATTTGTTGTTTGGCGATTTGAATGGCATTATCCAAACGTTTTTGCTCTTCTTCTACTGACGAGATCTCTTCCTCAATTATTGCTGGTTTGGTCGTCTTCCACCAAATGGCTTTTCCGATAGCAAGTCCAGAAGATGCTCCGATTCCTTTTAATTTCTTTTCCACTTTGAATCCCTTCTTTGTGATGTAATAGTGTAAAGCTGAATGACAAAGATCATTTTCATGAATGGTGTCCGTGGTTTTGGAGTTTTTTGAAATTTACGCCTTGAGTGTTTTTCCGTAACTTTTCCGGAATTTTTGTGAGGGGAGTTCTTTTATTATAAATAAACATGCAAAATTGATGCCATTTTAGTTAAAACAATTGGGTTGTTGAAGGATCCAGAAATTCTTATTCTAGTAATTGCAGCAACGAATGATGAAAGAAAAGTAGTGTGCAAATTTTATTGCACACTACTTATATTATAACTAATTGGTGGAAAATAGATTCATTGAAAAAGAATTCGATTAACGATCATTTGGACTCAGATATCAATCTCTTGTTTGAGGGGATCAGAATTTGCGCCGATTTTTGGAAAGTGACCGATGTTCGATCCTGTCGACAGTCTCAAATCTTCCGTTATAAAACAGGAGATTCGAGATCTTTATCAATTATGGAGAGAAGAAATTCAACAGCTTCTTATTGCGAAAGGCGTGCTAAATCTTCAGCAGTGGATGATGGATAGCGAACATGGAATGTTTTTTCCAATTCATGAAGAAGCTGTTCCCAAAGTTGAATTTCTTTCGAAACTTCCTCATTGCTTTTGTGTGCAGGCTTGTTTGTCTCTTGTTTTTGTGAAGACTGTTTTTTTAATAGTTGATCCGTGTAGATTCCTACATGCATCCAAATCCCAATCTCTTTATCAGGTTCCCAGTGAAAGGCTTCTCGCAGTGGGACGGATTCTTTTTTGAGGAGATCAATAAAACGCTTGGGGTTAAAGTGTGTAACGGTCTCAATGATTCCGTGATAGATAGTTTCAAAAATATGTTCATCATCCGGTCCATCTCGCTTGGTTCGTGTTGCGTATAATCGCTCTCGTAGCCGCTTTAAGCCATAGGGCTGATAGAGCTCCAATGCCGATAAGAAAAAAATACCATCAACATGAAACATGATTGTACTAATGACAGCGATCAGATGGTATTTTTGATGAAACGGTTGAAGGAGGGAAGTGATGAATTCGGTTTGATCCACTTCAAGAATGCTGATCTGAACATCTTGATCTTCTTCCGGGAGATGTTCCATCACCCAATTCTTGATTGAAAGGGCTGTATCTTCACCTTTATGACAAATGATCACAATCAGGCGAGGGCGATTCATTTTTATTTTCATTTTTAAGGTTGTAGGTAAGTCATTTCCTTCCACTCTGATTCCCGAATCGCTGGAATGATATTGTCGCAAGTAGGCATGTGCACAAGCAAGTTGAATGTCACTTTTAAATTGCCCTAGGTTGCCTGGACATTCATAATCTAGGAATAGGGTTTGAGCTTGTGCGGATAGCGAGATAGGTCGCGATATTTTTTCTTCCTCTTTTGCTAGAAAATATTGAAGGTATTTGCTTCTTTCTTCACGTGATCGTTCTCGCATCGGTGGAATGGTTAATTTCACAGAAAAGCGTCGAAAGAGTGTGGGGAGCAGAACTTGTTCGGGTGATTCTGTGGTTGCCCCGATTAAGAGAAACTCCGCTTTGCGTTCGACATCTGCTTCTCCCAATCGTCGGTAGATACCTTGATCAATTAAATGAAAAAGCATCTCTTGTCCGGCTGGTGGTAAACGATGAATTTCATCTAGAAACAGGATCCCCTGATTGGCGCGTTCCACCAATCCCATCTTATCTTCCATAGCACCTGTGAATGCTCCTTTTTTCACTCCAAATAGGTGCGCCATTAGTAATTCAGGATTGTGCGCATATTCTGCACAATTAAACGAGATAAACGGTGAATCGGTAGAAGGTCGGAAGGAGCGAATGGCTTGGTCCAGTGCTTTGGCAAAATAACTTTTACCTACGCCGGTCTCACCGGTAAGGAGAATGGGCAAACCTCGTGGGGGATACATACATGCTGCCAGTGCTTCCTTTGCGATCTGCTTCAGACTCCCTTCGATTCCAATCAAAGTGGGGAAATACTTTGTAATATCGTTGCTTTTTTCATAAATGGCAATGGGGATATATCGTACGGGACGACCGACGATTTTTTGGGCACGGTTTTGCTGAACCAATTGGTTCAAATAACGACTTGCTGTCGATCGATCGACATGCAATGATTGAGCAACGATCTGTGCCGATGCTCCTTTGCGATTTTGTTGATGATAGTTGATGAGGAATTGTTCGATTTGTTGGATTTTTTGCATCATCATCGCTCCGATAATGAGAAATAAGATAGGGGATAAAGATGAATCAAAAGCTTCGGCTCAAAGATACCGTCTCCAGTGATGTTATGCCCCTCTTTTCCGAGTACGGTACAAAGAAAGTCCAAGATTGGGTAGAGGCACTAGTGGATCCTGGACTGAAGGTTCCGATGGTTCAACCATTGTTTGAACAGTTAAAAGAAAAATGGATGCCGTTATGACAGAAGATTGTAAAAAGATCAACAAACGACCGTGATCCATCGTGTTTTCCATCAATTGGGCTTTGATCCATTCCCAGCTTGGCAAGACTTTTCGTCTCACCCCTTTGTGAGGTCTTTTGCACATGATGATGTACCGATTACGGGTCGATGAGCAGAATCGATTGGATGCTCTAATTAGCAGTATACCTGAGACAAGACATGCTTTGTATGAGTTGGGTATAGATTCCAAGTTTGGAGGGACACCACTGCATCAGGGGGGTTCGATTGAACCGTATATTTATGATCTTTTTCATAAATTTTATTCGTTTTGCGTCGCGCCTTCAATTCAGTAATCGATAGGAGTATGTTATGCTAAAACTAAATATTGAAAGGGGTCATACAGTTATGGTATTTAAATCAATTCTTGCTTCATTGGGGATGGGGGCAGCCAGTATTGATTTAATCCTAACGACGGATCAAATTGTGATGGGACAACCGGTAGATGGGAAAATTGTGATGACGGGTGGCGATGTGGAACAGAAAATCGAAGGCTTGTTTGTTGATTTTAAATTAAATTCCCGCTTTTCAAAGGGAGATCAGACGGTTTTTGTGAATGAAGTCATCACGCGGGTCACTATTTTTAAGGATGAATTTACGGTTAAACCTGGGCAGGTGCAAGAATTTCCTTTTTCCTTCCAATGTCCAGAGTATCTACCGGTTTCTTCTGTGAATACACGCTACTATTTCCAAACCAATTTAGAGATCAAATCGGGAATCGATTCAAAAGATCGAGATTTTATCAAAGTGAGACCCTCTGGACTAATCAAGAATTTTATGGACGGTTTTGCGAGGCTTGGTTTTGCCCATCGTGCAGAAGGATATACCGGAAAACAACGCGATGATTGTCAAATTATTCAGTTTCAACCGACAACATGGCTAAGAGGAAAATTTGATGAAATCGTCTTTAGTTATCATCCTGGGCAAAGTCAGCATCAAATCTCAGGCTTTTTTGAATTAGATAAACGGACACGTGGTGTATTGGGAATGTTGGCGGATGAGATGGATTTGGATGAGAAAAAAGGCTATTATCAGTTTTCTGCTCACCAACTTGCGACACCGGAAATCGCCGCAGAAACGATTCGACAATTTATTATCGAGAATTCCAAAGGCTTGTACGGATGGTAAGAAGAATACTGTCTAGATAAGAAGAGTACACCCATGTGGGTGATCCACATGGGTTTTGGTTAACTACTTTCGCTTTGAATTTGTTTTTGCAGATTGGCCATTTCGATGGCACTGACAGCTGCGTCCCAGCCTTTATTGCCGGCTTTGGTTCCTGCTCGCTCGATTGCTTGTTCAATCGTATCGACGGTAAGTACCCCAAAAATTATCGGAAGTCGGTTGCGAAGACTGGCGGTTGAAACGCCTTTCGCCACTTCGTTGCAGACATATTCATAGTGGCTGGTGGCTCCTCGAATAACTGCTCCCAGTGTGATAATGGCATCATATCTACCAGAAGCGGCAAGTTGATCCGCAATTAAAGGTATCTCATATGCTCCTGGTACCCAAGCAATATCGATATCTTTATCTTCAGCACCATGACGACGCAGCGCATCGTTTGCGCCTTCTACCAGTTTTTCTGTGATAAAGTCGTTAAAACGACTAGCCACAATGGCAAATGTGAGTCCATTTGCGGATAGTGTTCCTTCATAGCTCTTTCCCATCTTTATTCCTTCCTCTCTTTTTACAGATGTAGGAGATGCCCTAGTTTCTCTTTTTTTGTTTTTAAGTAACGTATATTGTTGCGGTTGGCGGGCAACTCAAGTGGAAGGACTTCAACCACTTCGAGACCATACCCTTTCAGCCCAGTAATTTTACGTGGATTATTGGTTAACAGTCGCAATTTCCGAATGCCAAGATCCTGTAAGATTTGCGCCCCGATTCCATATTCGCGCAGATCATCTTGAAATCCGAGTTTGTGATTAGCTTCTACTGTATCAAAGCCTTTTTCTTGTAGTTTGTACGCTTTCAGTTTGTTTACCAGTCCAATGCCTCGTCCCTCTTGACGCATATAGAGTAACACACCGGCTTCTTCTTGTCCTATCCGCTTCAGTGCAGCATTGAGTTGCGGACCACAGTCACAGCGCTCGGAGCCAAAAACGTCTCCTGTTAAGCATTCGGAATGAACACGTACCATAATGGGCTGATTGGGATCGATGTTTCCTTTAACCAAGGCGACATGTTCTTTGCTGTCGACTTGGTTGGTATAGCCGATCATTTGAAATTGCCCATATTTGGTTGGGAGTTGAACGGAGACTTCGCGGTTGATCAGGCGCTCTTTCTGATTGCGATAGTGGATCAAGTCTTGAATGGTGATCATTTTTAGTTGATGTTTTTTGGCGAAGATCTGCAGATCTGGCACGCGTGCCATCGTCCCATCCTCTTTAATCACTTCACAGATGACTGCAGCTGGATAGGCTCCACATAAACGGGCCAAATCAACACTCGCTTCTGTATGACCAGCTCGTTGTAATACACCTCCCTCTTTGGCGATGAGAGGGAAAATATGCCCCGGACGACGAAAATGTTGCGGTTTGCTCTCGGGATGAATCAATGTTTGGACGGTTTTTGCTCGTTCAAACGCTGAGATCCCGGTTGTAGCATGAATGGAATCTACCGAAACCGTAAATGCAGTTCCATGATAATCGGTATTTCGATGAACCATCATGGGCAGATCAAGTTCCTCAGCACGCTCTTTGGTTAATGGGACGCAGACAAGACCACGTCCATGTTTTATCATAAAATTGATCACATCGGGTGTGGCTTTTTCAGCCAGTGCCACCAAATCACCTTCATTTTCTCGGTCTTCATCATCTGTCACAATAATCATTTTTCCTGCTTTTAGGTCTTTCAGTGCCTCTTCAATGGAATGAAACATTTTTACCCTCCTTATTGAGAAAAACCCACTTGTTTCCATTTATCAATCGATATCGCTGGCGGTTGTTGCGCCCATTTTGCGATATATTTTCCAACCAAATCACATTCGATATTAACTCTCTCTCCAATTTGAACATCTTTAAGCTGCGTTTTTTCCAAGGTATGTGGAATTAATGAAACGCAACAAAAGTCGTTTTGAACATCAGTTAAAGTCAAACTGATCCCATTAATTGCGATCGATCCTTGACGGATCATCCAGACGGTTAATTCCTCAGGAACCTCAAATCCAAAAAGAACAGCATTTTCTTGTGGTTGTTTTTCTCGGAGTATTCCCATTCCGTCAACATGACCTTGAACAAAATGTCCGCCAAAACGTCCATTGGCTGCCATGGCACGCTCCAAATTGACAGGGGAAGATGGACGTAAATAACGAAGATTGGTTTGTTGGAAGGTTTGTGGCATGACATCAAATGTGAGAAACTTATCTTCTATTTTTGTAACTGTTAGGCAAACACCATTAATCGCGATGCTATCTCCAATTTTTGTACCTGAGCGAACTTTTTCGCAGCGAATGGTTAACTCCATGGTTTGACCATTGGTGCTGTAACGCTCAACAGTACCTACTTCTTCGATGAGCCCGGTAAACATCGTATCAAGGACCTCCTTTTGTGTTTACAAATAACCGATCACACAAAGATCTTCACCGTATCGCTCAAGGGTGATATCTTTGAGTTTTTTTGCTTCGGAAACCTTCTGTGGATTTTTGCCGCCGATTGAATGAAGGCTGGAGGAACCCCCCAGTAATTTTGGAGAGAGGAAGGCGATCACTTTGTGGATCCAATTTCCTTCCAATAGTGAAGCATTGATTTCGCTTCCTCCTTCTACCAATACCGAAATCACACCTCGATCCCCCAATGTCCGAAAGACAAATTCCCAATCTACCCTGGGACCTGCTCCTGCAATCATCACCTGAACCCCTTTGGAAAGCAATTGGGCTTCTTTATGTTGGTCACGTTTTTCTGTCGTAAAAATCAGGGTGTCCGCTTTTGATACATCCGTGATTTGGGCATCCGCAGGGGTACGGAGGCGACTATCCACAATTACTCGCAATGGATTGCGACCGCCCTGTGGGAGACGAGTGGTCAATTGAGGATCATCTGCTAACACGGTTCCGATTCCGACCAAGAGGGCTTGATGTTGGTGACGAAGTTGGTGAACCCTTTCTCTCGATAACGAATTGGTGATCCATTTACTATGTCCGGAAGCGGTTGCGATTCGTCCATCGAGTGTGGTAGCTGTTTTTAGCGTAATAAAGGGAAATCCTGTTTGGCGGTGATGGAAGTAGGCCTCATTGATCTGCTTACATTCTTTCTCTAATATCCCCACGATCACTTCGATCCCCGCTTCTTTTAAACGTTGGATTCCTTTTCCGGCTACACGTGAATCGGGATCCTGACAACCAATGACAACTCGCTTGACACCGGAAGAAATGATTTTTTCTGTACAGGGAGGAGTTTTTCCCGCATGATTGCAAGGTTCAAGTGTGCTATAAAGCGTCGAACCTGCTGCATTCTCACCAGCCATTTCAAGTGCATGAACCTCGGCATGGGGTGTACCCGCTTTAAGATGTGCGCCCATTCCAACTAAACAACCATCCTTTACGACCACCGCGCCAACCATCGGATTCGGAGCTGTTTGTCCCGTGGTTGAGCGGGCTAAATTGAGGGCTTGTTGCATCCACGCTTCATGCGACTTCATCGGCTGACCTCCATGATTCGTTTGAAAGATTCTTACCATTCCTTTTCGGGAAGCAGTGAACCTGCTAATGGGGTGGAAGCATGATATACGCGTCGTTAGAATGTATCTGGAAATAAAAAATCCCACCCTCTTTATTGCGATGGGGCGGGATTTAGCGATTTTCACGCGGTCGGATAAACAAACAGCAAAAAAAGACAAAACTGAAGAAACACCCTAAAAATACAGAAAATAGGGCTTTTCGCTGTTTATTCGTTCATCCTTCTCCCATCCAGACTTTAACTGTCGGTTTCGGATTTGCACCGAATCCACCGCAACATGCGGGTCACGGACTGAGGCGTTCGCCATCACCGCCGGTCGGGATTTTCACCCTGCCCCGAAGGATGTAAAGTTTGTGATTGTTACAAATCCAGTATAACTGAATTAAAAAAGAAAGTCTATGTTTGTTTCTGTGGTTGAGTTGACGGAGCTGCGATTAAAACTTGACCCATTTATAGAAATATTTTACAATTATTGTTGGAGTGACCCACAACCTTGGGAAAAAGGCTTTGCCAGTCTTAGGATTGGCAGGTCTTTTTCTGTTTTGTCAGCTTGAACAGATATTTTGCCAAATTAATAAGAACCAGTCCAAGCTGGTTCTATCTATAGTGAGGAGATGGATGTTTTGGGGTACGGAAGTTTGGCTCTTTTTCTTTTCACAAATCGTTCAATCCGTTGCAGTGCTTCACCCAATCGTTCGATCGAGGTGGCATATGAACAGCGAATATGTCCTTCCCCACTGGGACCAAATACATCTCCTGGGACAACGGCTACTTCTTCTTCCTCGATGAGTTCTTTTGCAAATGTCTGTGCATCCATGCCTGTAGAAGTGATGGAGGGGAATACATAAAAGGCTCCTTGTGGATCATAACAAGTCAATCCCATGTCCTGGAACGCTTTGACAACCAGACGCCTCCGGCGATCATATTGGGAAACCATAGAACGACACTCATGTAATCCATTTTTCAATGCCTCCAAAGCAGCCACTTGACTGGTAATGGGTGCGCAGAGAGCGGTATATTGATGAATTTTTAGCATTCCCTGCAGCAAGGTTTCGGGGGCTGCTGCATAGCCGATCCGCCATCCTGTCATAGCAAATGCTTTGGAGAAGCCGTTGATAATAATAACACGCTCTTTCATCCCTTTAAAAGAAGCGATGGAGACATGATTCCGTCCACCATACGTTAATTCTGCATAGATTTCATCCGAGATGACGAGCAAATCATGTTTTTTGACAAAGTCGACAATGGGAGTAAGGTCTTTTCGTGTCATGATTGCTCCGGTGGGATTATTGGGATAACAGAGGATCAAGGCTTTTGTTTTGGGTGTGACAACTTTTTCGAGTTCCTCTACTCGTAATTTAAACCCATATTTGGCGGAAGTAGGAACCGAGATGGGTGTACCACGAGCCAATTGAACACAAGGAGTGTAGGATACATAGCAAGGCTCTGGAACTAAAACTTCTTCTCCCGTAGAGACAATTGTTCGCAGAGCGAGGTCAATTGCTTCACTGGCCCCAAATGTAACCAAAATTTCCGAACGTGCGTCATATTGGATGGAGAAGCGTTCTTGTAAGTATGCAGAGATCGCTTGTGTTAATTCGGGCATGCCTTGGTTCGAAGTATAGGTAGTCATTCCTTTATCAAGCGCATCGATACAAGCTTCTCGGACATGCCATGGAGTGACAAAATCGGGTTCTCCTACACCAAGTGAAATCGCATTCTCTTTTTGATTGACAAGGTCAAAAAATTGCCGGATTCCAGATGAGGGGATTTGCCGAACTATTGGAGAGAGTTTTTCTTCTAATTTCATGGACTAATCACCAACCGTTGGTCATTTTCTGGGTCATCAAAGATAACACCATTTTCTTTATACTTTTTCAGCACAAAGTGCGTGGTAGTACTTACCACTGACTCAAGAGGGGCTAATTTTTCAGCGACAAAACGACCAGCCGCTTCCATTGAGTCAACTTCTAGCAATACCGATAGATCATACGCTCCAGACATCAGATAAAGGCTATGCACCTCAGAAAAACGATAGATTCTTTTGGCGAGAGCATCAAATCCATGTCCGCGCTGTGGAGTAATTTTCACATCGATCAACGCATACACCTTGGGTTTACCAATTTTTTGCCAGTTGATGGTTGTACCAAACCGCAGTATCACTTTTTCTTTTTCTAGTTCCTTGATCATCTGTTCCACTTCGGTTTGTGTTGCTCCTACCATATCTGCCAATTGTTTGATATCGATTCGCGCATTCTCTTTCAGGATGGACAAGATTTCATGGCGAAGCTGTTCTTGATCAGACATGTGATCCAAACTCCTTAAGTGATATAGAATAATGTATGTATTATATAACAAAAGGTTGAAAAAAACGATTTTCTTTTTTGCTTCATGGATTGACACATCACACCTCTTTATACTAATCATTCGAGCCTCCTTTCTTTTTTGTGTCTTGCTGAATGAGCAAGATCTTCTTTAGATAGACTAAGTATTAAGTGAAAGAAAGGAGGCTTTTACCATGATTCCGTTTCGTAACGAGCCATTGACCGATTTTTCAAATGAAGACCATCGAAAAGCGTTTGAGCATGCGCTTAACAAAGTCAAATCAGAGCTTGGAAAAGAATACTGTTTAATTATTGGTGGACAGCAGATGAAAACAGAGGAGAAGATTGCGTCCATCAATCCATCAAATATCACCGAAGTGATTGGAACCATTTATCAAGCCGATCTTGAATTAGCCGAAAAGGCGATGCAAACAGCAGCTACCACTTTTGAAACATGGAAGAATGTATCTCCGGAGGCGAGAGCGCGGATCTTACTTCGAGCAGCTGCAATTTTAAGAAGGAAAAAGCATGAGTTTTCAGCATGGATGGTATTGGAAGCTGGAAAGACGTGGCCAGAGGCTGATGCTGATACAGCAGAAGCAATTGATTTTATGGAGTTTTATGCACGGGTCATGATGAGCTATAGTGAAAAACAACCGCTTGTTTCAATCCCCGGAGAAGAGAATCAACAAATCTATATACCACTTGGGGTTGGGGTCATCATTCCGCCATGGAATTTTCCATTGGCGATTCTAGTAGGAATGACCACTGCGGCTATTGTTTGCGGAAATACCGTTTGTCTCAAACCAGCCAGTACCACCAATGTGATTGCTGCCAAGTTTATGGAAATATTGATGGAAGCCGGCTTGCCGGATGGTGTCGTCAATTTTATTCCAGGCTCGGGTTCTGTGATTGGCGAATATCTGGTTAAACATCGGCTCACTCGCTTTATCTCTTTTACCGGTTCGCGTGAGGTGGGTTTGCGCATTAATGAACTGGCAGCGAAAACGGTTCCCGGGCAAAAATGGATTAAACGGGTCATTGCAGAAATGGGCGGAAAAGATTCGATTATCGTGGATGAGAATGCCGATCTTGATCTCGCTGCTAATGAAATTGTGGTTTCAGCATTTGGATTTTCAGGGCAGAAGTGTTCAGCTTGTTCGCGAGCCATTGTTCATCAAGCGGTTTATGACAAAGTGTTGGAGAAGGTCGTTATTCGGACAAAAGAACTGGTTGTAGGAGAAGCAAAAAATATCAATGTGGATATGGGACCCGTGATCGATGATCAGGCTTACCAGCGTATCTTGGATTATATCGAAGTGGGAAAAAGAGAAGGACGTTTGATGATCGGTGGCGGAAAAGCAAATGGCAACGGTTATTTTATTGAACCAACCATTTTTGCCGATGTGAAACCAGATGCTCGCATTGCCCAAGAAGAGATTTTTGGTCCTGTACTCGCTTTTATTCCAGCAAATCATTTCGAACATGCACTAGAAATCGCCAACAATACGGAATATGGATTAACGGGGTCTGTCATTAGTCGTGATCGTTTCAATTTGGAGCGGGCACGCGATGAGTTCTATGTTGGCAATCTCTATTTTAATCGTAAATGTACTGGTGCATTAGTTGGTGTCCATCCTTTTGGGGGCTTCAATATGTCAGGAACCAATGCCAAAGCAGGTGGGCGTGAGTACTTGCTTTTGTTTATGCAAGCCAAAGTGATCTCGGAGAAATTGTAATTTTCTTTAACAAATGCATTCATAATTAGGTAGAATAAAAGAGATTTCTGCTTTTTGTGATTACACATAGGAGCATGTGATCACGATCAACGGGGGGATGAGATGTCAAATAAAGAGAAAAGTGACATTGTCCAATCATTGGAAAAGTTTCGAACCGATCCGACTGAACAGCCGCGTGGGGCGAATCCTCCGCCTTTTGTGGAAGGTAACCGTCGACGGAAGTGGATCAAGCATTTATCCATATCTGCAGTTTTTCTCTTGGTTCTTTCTCTCTCAGTTACCGTATATGCCAATTATGATCGATTCGTAGGTTCAAAAAAAGAAGGTGTCGCAAATCAGCCGACTCAAGTTACCACTCCAGCCAAAAATACCAAAAATACGTTGGTGACCAACAAAAAAGGTTCACCAGAGGCTGGCGAAGCTTTTCATGTTGAACTTGAAGAAAAAGTCGCGGGGGATCTTCCGAAAAAGAAACTCACTGCAAAGAATCAGACCTCAAGGAAGCCATCTTCCACAAGACTTTCTCCACCACCTCAACCGAAAAAGCAAGATAAACCAGCAAAATATGATACACCCATTCAAATCCCAGAGGATTATAAGAAACGCATTCAAAATGAAAAAAACGCAGCAGATGAAACCAAAAAGAAAAAATAAAAAAAACGGATGGATGGAATGGCGAAAACTTACTCCCAACGGGGGTAAGTTTTTTCTGTGCCCCGCTGAATCATCATGAAATAAGAATATCAGTAATTGATCGATAAAAACTTGATAATAAAAAGAAATTACTATGGTATTTTTTGTTTACATCACATATAATTGATAATGAATCTCATTATCTGATAGAGGGAATGAACAATTATGCTTCATTCAAACCAAATTCAGTATCTTCATCAACACTTTCGGATCACAGCAGAACCTCCTAATCAGACATATTCCTTTCAACCTGTTCAAGAGTTGTTTAATCCAGAAACCTGTGTTGTTTATTTAAACCAGATAGCTGAAAAATTCAATACCTCTTCATTGATGGTTACTGCTTCACAATTTTCGAAACGCTATAGTTTTTTACTTGTGCTTCCCACTCTTTATGCGATGAGTGTTTATAATAAAGGATTACAAATCAATCCGGAAAACTGCTATATTCAGTCTTTTGATCAGAATGACCGGTGGATGCCACGTCTCGCTTTGGCGGATTGGCAGGTGACGCAGCCTGGGAAAGATCGGCATGTATGGAGAGAGCGTCTCATCAAGCAGTTATTTGATGAGAATCTGTCAAAAATGTGGAATGTATTGCATGCGTGTACGGGGCTGAAGAAGGTTATTTTATGGGAAAATACCGTGATCTATATTTCCTGGTTATATACGGAGTTTTTGCGGCAAACAGAAAAGAATGAACAAGCACAAGAAGACTATCAGTTTTTGCTTCATCAAGCAAATGCTGAGCTGTTTGGAGAAACGTTTCAACCACTCCAAAAGTTTGGCTCAAACGATGGTTTTCGCAAAACCTGCTGCCTCTATTACTTAACCAATTCAGAAAGAAAAATCTGCAAAAGTTGTCCGCGCGGACGCATTCGAAAAGCTCGATCCATGGCTCTCTCGTCATAACCGATATGTATAAATGTTACCAAGTTTGACCATTAATAATAGGTGTAATCGATGTATAATAGCAGGTAACTAGGCAAAAATAAGGGGCGAAAAATCATGGGAATTCATGGAATCGAATGGGTAATCATCTTTGTCGTCGCGTTGATCTTATTTGGGCCCAAGAAGTTACCTGAGCTAGGAAAAGCGATAGGAAAATCACTCCGGGAATTCAAACGAGCAACGAGCGGGATGTTAGATGATGAAGATAAGTCTACGAAGTCCACAAAGTCAAAATAAAAAAACCTATTTTCCTGTTCGCACGGGAAAATAGGTTTTTTTTAGCAAGGATATTGTCAACCTATGCTATACTGTGAGAGTACATCTGTGAAACCAATATTTATTGGAGGGAAGGCTATGTCAATCTCGAAAGAACAAGTGGAGCATATTGCTGCATTAGCACGATTACGATTAACGACTGAAGAAAGAGATCAGTTTACGATACAATTAAATCAAATTTTGCAGTATGCAGAAAAACTGAATGAATTGGAGACCGATCACATCGAACCAACCAGTCATATTGATCCAATGTCCAATGTTATGCGGGAAGATAAGGTACAACCTTCTCTTCCACGTGAGAAAGCATTGTTAAACGCGCCAGATCATCAAGACGGTATGTTTAAAGTACCGGCTGTATTTGAGGAATGAAATGGGGGAATACGATGTCATTGCTTCAAAAACAATTAAAAGAAATACATAACCTCATCAAAAAACGGGACATTTCTGCTCGTGATCTTGTTCAGGAATCGATAGCTCGCATCGAGGAAGTGGATCAAAAAGTACAAGCCTTTCTTACACTGGATGTGGAAGGAGCCAAAAAGAAAGCAGAAAAGTTGGATGAATGGCTCAAAGAGTCTGGTTCCACCAAATTGCTCACGGCTTTGCCAATGGGAATCAAGGATAATATTTGCACCGAGGGTGTTCGTACTACTTGTGCGAGCAAACAACTTGCCAATTATCAGCCGATTTACGACGGGACAGTCGTTAAAAAACTGAATCAAGCGCAGGCGATTATGATGGGGAAGCTGAATATGGACGAATTTGCCATGGGTTCATCAACTGAGAATTCAAGTTTTCATCTCACCTATAATCCATGGGATCTTAAGCGAGTCCCCGGTGGTTCCAGCGGTGGTTCTGCAGCTGCTGTCGCAGCGGGAGAGGTATATTTTGCGCTTGGTTCAGATACCGGTGGTTCGATCCGACAACCTGCTGCCTACTGTGGAGTTGTCGGACTGAAGCCCACCTATGGTCGCGTCTCTCGCTACGGACTGGTGGCCTACGCCTCTTCTCTTGATCAAATCGGACCGATTACCAAAAATGTAGAAGATGCAGCATATGTCTTACAAGCCATTGCCGGTTATGATCCACAAGATTCAACATCGGCACAGGTTGAAGTGCCGGATTATGTACGTGGTCTAACAGGCGATATTCGTGGACTTAAAATAGCTGTCCCCAAAGAAATGATGGGTGAAGGGATTGAAGAGGGAGTGCGTGCTCAGGTTCAAGCTGCTTTAAAACAGCTTGAGAAGTTAGGGGCAATGGTTGAAGAAGTCTCACTTCCTCATGTTGAATATGCAATCGCTACATACTATCTGCTCTCACCAGCAGAAGCCTCTTCAAATTTAGCGCGCTTTGATGGGGTTCGCTATGGTGTACGTGAACAGGGTCAAAATCTGCTTGAAATGTATGAAGAGACCCGAAGCAAAGGATTTGGTCCTGAAGTCAAACGAAGAATTATGCTCGGCACTTATGCATTGAGTTCTGGTTATTATGATGCTTACTATCTTAAGGCACAAAAGGTACGTACCTTAATTCGTCAAGATTTTGAGCAGATTTTTGCTGATTACGATGTCATCGTAGGTCCAACAACACCGACAGTGGCTTTTGAGATTGGTTCACAGGTAGATGATCTATTAACCTTGTATGCGAATGATGTTTGTACCATTCCCGTGAATCTTGCGGGTCTTCCAGCCATTAGTGTTCCCTGTGGACGATCAGAAGGGCTGCCTGTTGGTCTGCAAGTGATTGGAAAAGCATTTGATGAAGAAACGATTTTACGTGTGGCACATGCTTATGAAGAGTCGACGGAATCGATTGGAACACCTGATTTGGGAGGGGTTTCTCAATGAGTCACTATGAGACCGTGATTGGCTTAGAAGTACATGTGGAGCTAGCGACCAAAACCAAAATCTTTTGTGGATGTTCGACCGAATTTGGAGCTCCTCCTAACACACATACCTGTCCCATTTGTTTGGGGCACCCAGGCGTTCTCCCTGTCTTAAATCGTGAAGCTGTGAATTATGCAATGAAAGCAGCGATGGCTTTAAATTGTCATATTGCCGAGAAGAGCAAATTCGATCGCAAAAACTATTTTTATCCGGATCTTCCAAAAGCGTATCAAATTTCTCAGTTTGATCAACCTATCGGTCAAAAGGGATGGATTGAAATTGAAGTGGATGGGACAAGCAAACGAATTGGGATCACACGTGTTCACTTGGAAGAAGATGCCGGAAAGTTAAACCATATTGCAGATGGTGAGGGATCATTGGTTGACTTTAACCGAGTAGGCGTTCCTTTGATCGAAATCGTCTCGGAGCCAGATTTGCGCTCTCCACAAGAAGCGAAAGCGTATTTGGAGAAGTTGAAGACCATTCTCCAATTTACAGGGGTTTCCGATGTAAAAATGGAGGAAGGTTCTCTTCGATGTGATGCCAATATCAGTTTGAGACCTGTTGGCGAAGAGCGTTTTGGAACCAAGACCGAGCTGAAAAATTTAAACTCCTTCCGCAATGTGGAACGAGCGCTTACCTATGAGCAGCAGCGTCAACAGGAATTACTGGAGGACGGTCAACCGATTGTTCAACAAACGTTGCGTTGGCTCGAAGATCAAAATCGGACCAAGATGATGCGAAGCAAAGAAGAGGCGCATGATTATCGGTATTTCCCCGATCCAGATTTAGTGGTATTGGAGATTGACGAGGCGTGGAAAGAACAGATTCGATCTTCTCTACCTGAATTACCGGATGCAAGAAAGCGCCGTTATCGCGAAGAATTGGGGTTATCAGATTATGATGCCAATATTCTGATCTCTTCCAAAGCAATCTCTGACTTTTTTGATCAAACTGTCACTCATGCTGTAGATCCTAAAGTTGCCGCGAATTGGATTACGAGTGATTTGCTCGGCTATCTTAATCAGGAAGGAAAGGGATTGGAAGAGACAAAAGTCACTCCTGAATTATTGGCAAATATGTTACAATTAATGGAAAAAGGGATCATTAGCAGTAAATTGGCCAAAAAAGTGTTTCGAGAGATTGTAACGACGGGAAAAGATCCGAAGCAGATTGTCGAAGAAAAAGGTTGGATACAAATTACCGATGAAAATCAGTTGCGCGATGAAGTGAAGAAAGTACTGGAGGCGAATCCGAAATCAATAGCTGATTTTCAAAATGGGAAGGATCGAGCATTGGGCTTTTTAGTGGGACAAGTGATGAAAGCAACCAGAGGAAAGGCAAATCCTCAATTAGTGAACCAATTGATCCGAGAAGAGATTGCTCGTCTATAAATATAGGCGAGCTTTTTCCTGATTTACATAAAGGGGGTCTTTATTTGCATACGCTTATCCCAATTTTGATCATTATTTTTGCAGCATCATTTGGGTTATATTTTCTATTTATTGAATCAACACCGGCATTGGGCGTTCATTTTTTTCTCATTACCCTCTACTTTTTCCTATCTTTTCATGAAAGACGTAATGCTCCATTTTCCAAACCCATTTATTATGTGCTGATCATCCTATTGATCGCAGATGGGATTTACTTTCTTTTTTTCTTCCCTAACAAATACTTACTGAGTGGGATCATTAGTCTCTTTTTTGCTTTTTCTACATGGTTGCAATTAAAGAGGATTTCTTGATTGGTATCGTGTTTGTTGCAAGAGAGGATTTACCGATGGAAGCAGGAAAAACATTCACATGAATCAAATTTAACAAAACAAAATGATCCAGAAGCGGGATTTTAACCAGTGAAAAAAAGGGTATGAGTACTAAAAGTCAGCAAAGAAAAGCTGACGAATCCGATAAAATCGAACAGTTTTTAACCGGGACGGGACGTGAGTCAAGAAAATGCGCATAGTCTATCGTTTTGATCCAATAAGGGGGTGTTTTTTTGCGACAAAGGGCCCGTCTGATTTATAATCCCACAGCAGGAAGAGAGCTGGTTGAGAAGAATTTACCAAAGATCTTAAATACCTTAGAAAAAGCGGGGTATGAAACCTCATGTATCGCAACAGAGAAAAGCTGGAGTGCGGCCGAAGAGGCGGTGTTAGCGGCGAAGAATCAATTTGATGTCGTTATTGCGGCTGGAGGAGACGGAACCATCCATGAGGTTGTCAATGGGTTATCTCAGGTAAAAAAACCACCGAAGTTAGGAATATTACCCGCTGGTACGACAAATGATTTTGCGCGCGCGCTGAAGATTCCACGCAATCTTTTGCAAGCATGTGAGGTAATCGCTCAAGGAAAAACCGTTTTGATCGATATCGGTAAAAATAAAGATCGATACTTTATCAATGTTGCAGCTGCTGGTCGGCTGACAGAAGTATCCTATGAAGCGCCTAGTCGGCTAAAAACGGTGGTGGGACCTTTTGCGTATTATGCGAAGGCGATTGAGAAACTAGGAACCTTACATAAATCGTTTTCTATCACCATTAAGACCGAGGAGAGGGAGTGGACCGAAGAGATTTTGCTGTTAATTATTGCAAACAGTGTATCCGTTGGAGGATTTCAAAAGTTTGCTCCTCTGGCGAAGTTAAGTGATGGATTGTTTGATGTTCTTCTTATTCATAAAGGAAATATTCCCGATTTAGTACAGATTGCTGCTCTCGCTTTTCGAGGGGAGCATATTCATGATTCACGGGTCACTTATTTTCAAACTGGAAGTTTGGACATCCAACCTTCCCAACCGTTAAGTTTAAATCTCGATGGCGAATGGGGTGGAGAATGTGCGGGGCGGTTTGAAGTCGTTCCGAAGTTTTTAGAGATTTTTTGTCCTTCAGATACTCATGTCGACGTGTAGCAGGTTGAGGAAGGACTTTTTATTCATCTTTCTGTTTGAGTAAATCAGAAGTTGGGAAAGATGTGTAATAGAGTAGATAAAAAATAAATATTTCTGTTTGGTTAATGAGGTGAATCGGATGGGGGTTCTGATTTGTCTAGATCCTGGTCACGGTGGGAGTGATTCAGGAGCAATTGGTGTTTCTTTGTTAGAAAAAGATGTATGTTTGGATATTGCTGATCGTGTTGAGAAAAAGTTATCATATTATGAAGGGATTCGAACGATCAAGACACGTTCCTATGATGTTGAGGTATCGATGAAGGAACGATGTGATTGGGCTAACAGGCAAAAAGCGGATTTATATGTTAGTTTTCATACCAATTTTTCTCTCGACCCTTCTGATTCAGGATTTACTTCATATGTGAGCGTTTTTGCCGGCTCAAAAACAA
>JANWJM010000113.1 GCA_025449475.1 Thermoactinomycetaceae bacterium | reverse complement strand
TTGTCAATTGATATAATTTGATTTCTTCTCTGCTTTTTTGGTTCTGATTCTGAGCATTTACTCCATTTTTCTTCAGCCAATTGCGAGCTTCGATGGTAATGGGTAAGGTTCGAATGAGTGCAATATAGACCCGCTTAAAGGTTTCATAGACATCGGAGATATTCTCTTCGGATAACCAACGAAACAATTTCTTCAGTGTGTTTAAAAAAACTTTTGCGGCAACAGGTGATGGATGGTTTCGATCGAGATACCATACACTCAAAAAATGGATCAAGGCTTCTTCATTCAACATAGACCAACGAAATGATGAGCCATAACGGGTAGAAAGATACTGATACAATAGCTCCATCGATTTTCCATAAAGAACTTGTGTTCTTCCTTGCAAAGGCGACACACAAGTAACGAAGAATTGCTCAAAATGCCCCATCACTTCATCAGATAACCCTGTTTGATGTTTAACTTCTTGTTTAATGGAAGGCTGAGTATGATCTTTGATACTGAACATATCTTGTGATGCGACGATTTTTTCGATTTTTTCTAATTTCTTGTCACGTTTAATGGACCAGCCAAGTACTCTCCAACCATTGCTACGAGTAATGATATCTTGGCGCTCCTCATCAAATCGATTATATTTCTCTAGCTGCACGAGTATCTCCCCTCTCATCTCATGCGCAAAAGATGTATAAGGGTTTTCGAGCTCATTACGATTTCTAAGGTGATTGTGTTTTATCATCTGTTCTGACGAAGACCACACATCAACACCTTGGAACAATGATCGAAAAAGCATGTTCTCTTCCCTTATGCCATGATATTTTTTGCATGTATATAACTCATCACGATATAGATCGTTCTTTTCTGAAAGAACTTTGTGATGGTAGTTTCTCCATCTTTTTCCGGGACTTTGAGTATCTAAATCTAGTGTATTATATAATCCAGCTTGAACAATATCCGTTAAATATCGTTGGGGAACCTGTTGGTCTAGTGATATGAAAGATAAAGGATTGATAAAAGTCAATTGACGGATTAGTGCTTGAAAAGAATTTTGCTGAAATTCAAATAATGTGAGCTCACCTTCCGCTTTTAAATCATTATATACAATCAATATACCAATGATTTTGGTAATATATTGATGGAAACCCTTTGTATTGCCATCAAGGCTAGGATCATTACGACCTATCATGAGTTACACCTCAGATGCAATTTTCCTTGCCTCAAGTATATATGAAATAATCGTATAATACAAAGAAGAATTTGAAAAAAATTGACATTTACAATTGGCCTTGTTCATTCAATCTTTTATTCTATATTGGAATATAATTGTATATTTTACATTCCCGTATTGCCGCAAAAAAAAACTGCAATGTCATGATTGCAGAAATACAAAGGAGACATTTAGTCCAAAATTTTTATCTGAACCGTTCTTCTTCCCCAGTTAATCGCTTCTGTTCTTGTATTAAAAAAGAGATCAATGATCCTTCCATTGACGGCACCACCCGTATCTTCTGCAACGCCATACCCATACCCAGGTACATAGATTCTCGTTCCTAAAGGAATCACTCTTGGATCCACAGCAATGGTTCCTCGTCTTGGAATGGTTCCAGTTGCTGTACGATTTCCTGTGTGTGTATAGCCTGTTGCCTGGACAACCATCACCCGACCACCTGAAGGAGCTGTTTGACTAGGTGTCGATTGATTTTGGGTCTCTTCTTCTTCGGGCTTTGTTCCAACCAAAATCAATTCATCAACGGGTTTTATCTCTTTTACTAATCGCTTCTCTGTTACGGGCTCGCCGTCCTTCATTAGAGGTTTTCCATTGTAATATGTAACAACCACCTCATAGATTTTCTTTCCTTTTGTTCCCTTTTTCTTCACTTCTTTTTTGCCTTTAGTTAACTGGTCGCTTTTCTTTTCCTCACTTTTAAATGGGATCTCTTCTACTTTTTTGCTGACTTTCGTTTCCACCTTGTCAATAATCACATTCATCCCATTAACAATTTTTCGTTCAGGTTTTGTTTTAAGTACATCCCATGGTGTAATCGGTATTTTCTTTTCTTGAAGAAACTCACCAACTGTTGTTTTAGTAGTTTCATAGGTTCCTACCTTTTTCCCGCCAATGTGCACATTTACTTTGCACTTGCAGCGAAGGGTAATCTCTTCCAATGTATCTACCTTGGTATTCCATGGAACGCTGGGTTCGTATTTCTGCTTCAGTTCTGCTAGATTTTTTCCATTGTTTGTTAACACATCTGACAACGTTTCCCCAGAATGTTTGAGAATCAGCGGTTCTTCTTGGTCACTTAACTTTACAACGATGTCTTTCTCGTCAGCTGCGCAACCGATCAAGAGCCACAATGTTGAAAAAATCAACATTGTCAGGCTGATCCGAAGGATGCTCTTCATCTGATTCCCCCTACAAATAGTTGAACTAAACACTGAAATATTATAACAGAACTTAACATTTAAATCTATCAATCAAAGGATAAATCATGATTTTGGTTGATGAAGAATAGTCTTAGGACCGTAAATGGAAACCGTGATTCTGCCTCCTTTGGTATCGGCGACAATCACAATCGGTTCGTTCAGTTGATTCTTAAATCGAAAATCAGGACCATACCAAGAAACAGTTGCATCTCTCTTTTTTGGGACATAGGTCACTCGCTTGCTATGACTCACCCGTTCTACAATCTCCAACCCCGCTTGATCCACACTGTTAAATAACGTAGAAGATGTTTGACAGATGCCACCTCCTACTCCCTCACTATATTCTCCCTTCACAATCACTTTCGCCATTTTGTACCCTCTTTGGACAGTTCGTTCCCCAACGACTCGATTAAAGGAGAACGTTTCTCCAGGGAATAAAATATAATGATCGATTGATTTCGCTGAAAGATAGATATTATGAGATCGATTGCGATTATTGGGATCAAATCGTGTTGTATAGGTAGCAAGTCGTCTCTCTTTTAAGCGTTTTAATTGAGAAGTAGTCAGTTTCGGCTCTTGATAGATGATCGGTACTTGTACCGGTTTTTGAAGATAAAAATGAATCAGATCCAACCAATTGTCCAACGTATGCCGATCAACGGTTCTCCCTTTTTGATGAGGGATCATACGTCCATCTTTGAAATAGGCAGAACGCGGAGGACGGTTTATCTCTTTTTCAAGATGGTGATGAACCCAATTAAAGAACTCTTTGCGATTTAAGGTGGTCGGATCAATTCCATCGAACCCTACCTTTTGTAATGGCAATGTCCATTCTCGCTCTTGATCGATAAATATCATTTTTGGATTGAGATCACCTTGTGAAACATGGAGCCCGAATGAAACGAAAATAGTTAGCAAAATCCCCCATGGAAGCATCGAAATCACTCCTTATAGGGTTATTTTGCTTCAAACAGTTGAAAACATGACAGAAAACAGTAAAGAATTATACTGATTATTAAAAAAAGCAGCACCTTCATATCGAAAGTGCTTCAATATCGAATGTCATCTCGTAAAGCTAATATAAAATTTGTTCTTGCTTCTTTTGCTGCTTAATTTTTCCACTCTGTTCAACGAGCCAATTAAAGATTCGTTGAGCTTGTGGATCGGTTTCCGCCATACACTCTGGATGAAATTGTACTCCCAACAAGTTTGGATATATTTTACTCTCGATCGCTTCGATGACCCCATCATTCGAGGTTGCTGTAACCATCACTGACTCGCTAAGATCTTTCACAGCCTGATGATGCATACTGTTGACTCTGCCAGTGGTTTGCCCATATATTCCATGAAGAATTGAACCTTCTGTGATTTGAATGGAATGCATCGGTCGATTACGAGGAATTTTTGGACGATGATCAAGCCCATTTTTGTATTGACGATCCAAATCTTGATATAGGGTGCAACCTAAGACAACCGCTAAGACTTGATGCCCTCGGCAAATCCCTAAAATGGGCTTTCCTGTTTGTAAAAACGATTTTGTTAAAGCAATCTCACTTTCATCTCGAGAGGGCGCAATTTCCAATAATCCCTGTTGAGGTTCTTCACCGTAATAATAAGGATCAAGATCCCATCCACCTGTTAATAAGAGACCGTCTAAGTGTTGAGTATATTGTTCAATAATCTTTGGATCAGTGGTAAATGGAAGAAAATAAGGAAGTCCACCTGCGGAAATAATTGCATCGGAATGTTCACGACTGACAATTAGCTCTTTTTTATCCGTTTCCTCCGCTCCATTTCCAACTTCTACTGACATTGTGATTCCAATGACAGGAACCATCCTCTTCACCTCATTTATAATAATTAAACATATTCATTATTACAGTATTTTTTTCATTTGTATATTGCAACACTTTTTTTATCATTGCATCATCTATGTCTATAAATCAATTTATCCATAAAAAAATACCCTCTTCTTGAGGGTATGATGTAAGGATTTAGTCAGCGTTATTGGCTGGATTCCGGTCGCTGAAAAAGAAGCGAATGGCATAGATTCCAGCGATTCCAACGATGGTATAGATAATACGACTAAAAACAGATGAATCTCTGGTAACATCTCCACCAAAAAGCGCAGATACTAAATCCCACTCAAAGAGACCAATCAATAACCAATTGAGTGCTCCAATAATCACCAATGTTAGAGCAAGTCGATTCATAGTTACCTCCTTCTAAAACATTCGAATATATATATTTTATTATTGATAAAATGCGCGAAATTTATTCATCAGAAAAAAAAGAATGGGATCACTCAAAATGAGTCACCCCAGTTATGTTTGTGATTGCAAAGATTTTTTTTTCGTTTTTTGTTGATACTCTTCTGCTAAACGATCGATCTCTTTTTTCAGTTCTTCCACCATCTGATCTTCAGGTATTTTCCGAATGATCTGACCATGTCGAAACAATAACCCTTCCCCACGAGCTCCAGCAATCCCGATATCTGCTTCTTTGGCTTCACCAGGTCCATTGACAGCACATCCAAGTACCGAAACCTTGATGGGTGCATTAATCTTCGAAATATATTCTTCAATCTCGTTTGCAATCGAAATTAAATCGATCTCAATGCGTCCACACGTAGGACAGGAGATCAGTGTAGCAGCATTCGCAGCTAATCCAAAAGTCTTTAACAGCTCTCTCGCCACTTTCACCTCTTCTACAGGGTCTGCACTCAGCGAGATTCGCAGTGTGGATCCAATTCCTTGGGATAGAATCGCACCCAATCCCGCAGCACTTTTTATGGTTCCTGAAAATAGTGTTCCCGATTCGGTGATTCCGATATGTAATGGATAATTAAACGCAGCAGCTGCTTTTTGATATGCTTCAATGGCCAAACGGACATCCGATGCTTTTAGTGATACAACAATATCATGAAAGTCAAGGGCTTCAAGGATTCCAATATGGTATAAGGCACTCTCGACCATCCCATCAGCGGTGGGATATCCGTATTTTTCCAAAATTCTTTTCTCCAAAGAACCCGCATTTACTCCAATTCGAATAGGAATTCCACGACTTTTAGCAGCTTCAACAACCGCTTCGACTTTTTCCCTTCGTCCGATATTCCCTGGATTGATCCGGATTTTATCAATCCCACCTTCAATGGCTTTCAAAGCCAACTTGTAATCAAAATGGATATCGGCAACAAGAGGGATGGAAATCCGCTTTTTGATTTCCGGGATTGCTTCAGCAGCTCTCATATCAGGACAAGCTACTCGAACAATTTGACAACCCGCTTCAGCCAGTCGGTTAATCTGGTTGACAGTTGCATCTACATCGTGTGTTTTTGTTGTGGTCATACTTTGAATCACCACTTGATCATTTCCGCCAACTTGGAGATCCCCTATTCTAACTGATCGGGTCTCGGTTCGATGATACATTAAGTCATACGCCCCTTCATATTCATAAAAAATATCTCCTCTTTTTTGTCTATTTCCTATCAGAGCGACGATATCACCATATGTCTACAAAGGTCAAGAGTTTAACAAGGTTCCTTGCCAATTATCATGTAAATACTTTTCACAGAAAAGTATACCATAGATTGATATAGAAAAAAGACAAAATCATTATTTTCGGCTCGGAAATCGATTTTTCATCTGTATCAGCATCATTTTCATGGAGAAAGGTACCAGACCAAACCACTTCATTGGCCAATGTTCGTCTTTTTCCTTCTTACGTCTCTCTTCCTTTGGCGTCTCCATGTACCATAGAAACCGTTTGATCAAGTAGCTGATCCAATCTTGAAATGTCATTTTGTCCACCTCATCATTAGCATGACCGACCCGTTGCAGGTTTAAACAATAAACGTTTTACCTCACTCACAATGGAACAAGGGGATTGATTGGTGGTATCAATTGTGACATGCGCCGTACTTTGGTAAAGAGCCGCTCGTTCGATCATCAATTGCTGTATCCTTTTTTCAAGATTTCCAGCCAACAATGGTCTGCTTTGATCACCTTGCAAACGCCGAATGAGCTCTTCTAGATGCGCAGTTAAATGCACGACCCTTCCATGTTTTACCATAAGCGAGCGGTTTTCTTCCCTTAAGACGATTCCACCCCCTGTCGTAATCACTGATGGCGATTGATGAACCAACTTTTGTAGCATATGGCTTTCTTGTTGGCGGAAAGCTTCTTCCCCATATCGCTGAAAATACTCAGCAATTGTAAAACCAAAATCTTTTTCCAACTGCTGATCGATATCGACCCAAGGATAGCAAATCTGTTCTGCCAATTTCCTGCCGACTGTCGTTTTACCAGTTCCCATCATCCCAATTAAAAAGATGTGTTTGTTTGATTCCATATCTTCATATTACTTCATCCATTCCAAGACAGCTAGGGTTTTTGGATCGACTTTCACACGGAGGGTCTGCCGGACTCCATAACGACCTATTGATGTGGATTCGATTTCAATGATTCCTTTGCGATCCATCACTTTTGTCGATACAAAGAAATGGGCTCGCTGAAAAAAGATATCACGATCATCGGTCGGATTTTTCTTCAACTGCTGCTGCATATAAGCAATCCCACTCTCTGCTGCATATTGGGCTTCCAGCATTTCGGAATATAACAATGCAGTTTGTTTATAACGCACCGATTGAGAAATTAAAAAGAAACACAGAAAAACCGCGATCATCAAAACAAAAACTACGATTGGCAAAGCAAATCCCTTTTCATTTCTCACTTGTTTTCGATCCTTCCTTGGATATAGGTGCGAACTACATAGTCATTGTGAAAGGTAAAAGATATAAGAACTCCCGACTGGTCGGGGATGAACCGAAACGCTTTGACTTGTTGCAATAAAACCGTATATCCCTGAAACGACTGATGAGGACGTTTTTGAATTTGTCGAACAATCCGTCCTTGATCCCAGCGATACCGAACCGTTTCTCCGGTGGGCAACTCAAACAGGAGCGTCTCCTTGTCTGTGCGGAAGTTTTGTGCTCGTTTGATCTCTTTGTGCATCCACATATAACAAGAGAGCCAATTCATTTGGTTACGCTCGTTTTCCATTATTTTTTTGCCTTCCGAGACAAATTGAAAGAAACAAAAAAAGATCGCTGGAACCATTACCAAGGTTAAAAACATTGACAAGACTAACTCAATATAGGTAAATCCTAATTGGTTCGAAAACGATGCGTCTCGACTTTCTTCTTTTTGAGTTCTCCCTTTTGATTTCTCCATTGAACCTCCACCGACAAATGAATCAACCATGGGTTGATGGTTTTACACTCCCAGTTCATGTGAACTGTTGTATTAGACCGAGCCAATTTCCTCTGATCGACTCCTTTTCGATCCCTCGTACAATTGGATGCAAGCCTTTCCATCTGTGTCACCATCCATTGATGACTTTCCAAAAAAACTGTTTGTTCGTTTGCAGCATCGGCAATTTGTTGAAATACAGGGAGCATGAAACTGATGATCAAACCAAAAATAAAAACGGCCATCATCCATTCGGCCACCGTATATCCTTGTTCCGATCTCATTGTGGGATTAATTCCACCTTTGGAAGTCCAGACGCAACTTGTACCAAAATTTTGCCGATCAAACGCTCGCCACTTTTTAATTGGATCGTCCCTCCCAAACTTTGACCGGTATGCCGAAAGACAATCTGATCTTGGACGAAGTTGGTTTCAATCTGAAAATGATAGGGGATTTTGATTCTACGTAATATTTGGTCATTTTTCTTCGTGAGTACCCAACCCAACTTTGTATCAAACGAGACAACAATTTCTTCTTCATAGCTCATGGCTTGCATTTTTGCATATTCCAAATCAGAGGCTAATAATTTCAAAAACATCTCTTTTTCAATATACTCGCCAAAACGAGTAAATGTAGGAAGAGCCAATGATACAAGCAATCCAAATAATGATAGGGTTAAAATCAGCTCAATCATAGACCAACCCTCTTCTCCTTTGCGAATCCTTCTCATTTATTTACAGATCACTCTTTTTTCTGGGGAGAGTGATGGAGAGGTTAAGATCACATATTTTCCTTGACCGCTCGGACATTTTGGTACAGATCGAAGATATTTTTTTCTTACTAATTCTTCAACCGA
>JANWJM010000112.1 GCA_025449475.1 Thermoactinomycetaceae bacterium | reverse complement strand
GCCACTTCTACCGTTTCGTCAAATTTCGCTGAGGCCAAATCTCTCACCAAAGATAGAGCTTGCTCAGGATGATACAATTTGTTTGGTTCAATTTTTTCCAATGACGCACGATATTTTTTCCCATGTTTCGCCACTTTTCTTTCCTCCCTTCGTGGTTATAGCGGAAAATCCTCCCACTTGAGCAGATTTAGAACATCAGTCTTCAACCGTGATCCCCATGCTACGTGCAGTGCCTTCAACAATTTTCATAGCACCTTCGATATCTGCCGCATTCAGATCAGGCATTTTGATCTCTGCGATTTCACGAATCTGCTCACGACTTACTTTGGCCACTTTGACTTTATTGGGTTCACCCGAACCTTTGTCAACTTTAGCAGCCTTCTTTAATAAAATTGCTGCAGGTGGCGTTTTCGTAATAAATTCAAATGAACGATCCTCATAAACAGTAATCTCTACAGGTATAATCATCCCTGCTTGATCTTGCGTCCGTGCATTGAATTCTTTACAGAATCCCATGATATTAATTCCAGCTGTACCTAACGCAGGACCAACAGGACGTCCCGGATTGGCATTTCCAGCTGGAACCTGTAATTTGATGACGTTAATCACTTTTTTAGCCATATTAATCAGCCTCCTCCACAATGTGGTTTTCTCGGGTTATGACCCTCCCACAGGCACGGCTAACAACCCACAACATTTTAGCACGTCCCGAAGACGGGAAACAGACCTCTTTTTCATCATCTCAACAACTTTCACAGAACCGACTAATATTCTACCACAAATCGCCGCTTGAAGCATCTGAAAATGCATTCAGGACTATTTTCTTTCGAAGCAAGGGTATGCGATCGAGGAAGTTGAAATGAGCGCTAAATCTTTTCGACTTGGGAAAAATCAAGTTCTAAAGGCGTCTCCCGTCCAAACATATTGACTAACACTTTCAATTTTGAACGATTCCAGTCAATCTCTTCAATGGTTCCAGTCATATCCGTAAAAAGACCATCTATTACTTTTACTTGATCATCAATTTGAAAATCGACTTTTTTACGGCTCTCTTCGATGCCCATTTGGACGAGAATTGATTCAACCTCATCTGGCATAAGGGGGGTCGGTTTGGAGCCAGACCCAGAAGACCCAACAAAACCGGTTACACCTGGTGTATTCCGTACAACATACCATGAATCGTCTGTCATAATCATTTCTACTAACACATAGCCTGGAAAAACCTTACGCATCACTGTTTTTTTCTTACCTTCTTTATGCTCAACCTCTTCCTCCACCGGAACAAGCACGCGAAAGATTTTATCTTGCATCTCCATCGAATGCACACGTTTTTCCAAGTTTGTCTTCACTTTATTCTCATAGCCAGAATACGTATGAACGACATACCAATTTTTTTCCATACCTGTCAAGGGATATCCCTTCCCCCCTTATGGCTTTTCTCAAAATTTATTCCTATTTGGTAAGTAATTGTACGATTTTGGCAATCCCCAAGTCAATGAAAAAGAAAAAGACAGCGATCGAGATGACGGTAAAAATAACAACAACTGTATATGTGACAAGTTCTTTACGCGTTGGCCAACGAACCTTTTTTAATTCTTGAAGACTACCCCGAAAAAAATTAATGGTGCCTGTCCAGCTATTTCGGATTCCTCGACCAACACTCGCCAGAAATGCCATCTTATCACCCGCTTTTGACAAAATTATTTTGTTTCGCGATGAGTGGTGTGTGCATTACAACGAGGGCAATATTTTCGAATTTCCATGCGATCGGGATGCTTGCGTTTATTTTTGGTGAGTGCAAAATTTCGTGAACGACATTCAGTACAAGCTAGTGTAATATTTACTCTCACATTGCCACCTCCTATATTGGAAGCCAAACTTTTTGTATCGTTTACCAAAAATCTCAATCACCTTACCATAATCCCTTTATATCTGTCAATTACTGAATGCTCAACACTTTCAATTTTTAAATCAAATCCTCACCTATTATAACCATTTGATCATTCCCTATGCCTGACGATGGAGATGCATATCCCTCATAATCAAAAAAAAATCCAGATGTAGACAAAAGATTCAGAAAGAAACTTCCCTTACTTTTAGATATTTTTCTAATTTCCGTTTCACACGCTGGAGGGCATTGTCGATAGACTTCACATGCCGATTTAAATCGACAGCAATTTCCTGATAGGAACGACCATCCAGATATAACATTAGAACCTTTCGTTCAAGATCACTCAAAATCTGAGAGATCTTATCCTCGATATCATTAAATTCCTCTTGACTAATATAATGGTCTTCCGGATTGGAAAGATTAACGGTAAGCTTGTCCCAGAGCGTTCGATTTGAATCTTCATCATGGAGTGGTTTATCTAAAGAAATATATGAGTTTAGAGGGATATGTTTTTGTCGAGTTGCTGTCTTGATCGCGGTAATGATCTGACGTGTAATACATAATTCAGCAAACCCCTTAAATGAAGAAAGCTTGTCTCCTCGAAAGTCACGAATCGCTTTATAGAGGCCTATCATTCCTTCCTGTACAATATCCTCATGATCAGCACCGATTAGAAAATACGACCGTGCTTTGGCTCGAACGAAATTCTTATACTTGTTCATTAAAAATTCCAAGGCATCACTATCGCCCATCCGAACACCAGCAACAAGGTCCTCATCGGCGAGTTCCTCATATTCGGTTGTCTTATAATAGGTCTCTGTCGAATTACTCAGACTCACAATCATCCCCCCGACCATATACCTCAATATCTTCTATTCTCCTGCCACCCACTATCATATCAGGTGGAGGATTCTTGGGAACAGACACCCCACAGGAATTAATACAAAAAATAGGAATATTTGCCATGAAACACTCAGCACTGTGAAAGATCCTTAGATAGATTAACGCTATTATATCTGAATTAATTTAAAAAGGTCAATTTTTCTCCTATTTTTTCCTCCTCCATTTTTCCAATTTTTTCTTCATATCTGCAGATAAGCGATCAACTAACAAGTTTTTTTTGCTGTTTTTTGTCACTCGTTTGCTTATTTTCCCTTTTACAGATTGAATATCCTCGATTAACTCCCTTGATGAAATGCGATATGCCCCCTGTCCAAACACCAACCTTTGTTCCATATAATCCGAGGTGGCTACGTAGATTCTGCGATGAGGGGACTTATGATCTCGCACCAATCGTTCAATGCACGCATCGGCAGTTTCACCATGTTGTGTATAGATCACGGTCACTTGTTCTATCACCGTTTTTACCTGCGATCCTGATGAACGATGAGCATCAAACACAAGAATAACCTTTCGACCGGTAATTGCTTGATATTCCGAAAGATCATGAATCAAACGTAAACGCTCATTTGCCAACTCAGTCGAATTCCAATTGGTTGGAGAATTGGTACCGATCACATTATATCCATCGACAATGAGCCAGGATTCATGTTGTTCTTTAGACATGGGCGTTCCGGCTGCGCATTACTTCATATAAGAGTATTCCTGCCGCCACTGATGCATTAAGTGAAGAAATACGTCCTTTCATGGGCAAATGAACCAGAAAATCACATTTTTCTTTCATCAATCGACTGATTCCCCGCCCTTCATTCCCAATCACAAGCGCTAAGGGCATGTTATAATCGATCTCTTGGTATTCCTGTGGTGCATCGCCATCACTACCGATCACCCAGAGACCCCTCTTTTTTAACTGTTCAACTGTTCGATTCAAATTGGTGACACGCACCACCGGTACATACTCAATCGCCCCGGCAGACGTTTTCGCGACAATGGACGTTAAACCAACAGCACGGTTTTTTGGAATGATGACGCCATGAACCCCTGCAGCTTCAGCAGTGCGCAAAATAGATCCGAAATTATGCGGATCTTCAATTCCATCGAGCAACAGAAAGAAAGGCTGTTCTTTTTTCAGCTCTGCTTTCTGAAAACAATCCTCAAGCGATGCATACTGATAAGCGATTACTTGAGCGATTATTCCTTGATGATTTCCTTGGTTTGCGAGTTGATCAAGTTTGGCTCTGGGAACCCATGAACAAGGTATATTTTTAAGCATCGCTTGCTGGGTGAGAAATTCAATCTTTTTTTGGGATATGCCATTGGCGAAATAGACCTTTCGAATCTGCCGATTGGCTCGAAATGCTTCTTCTACTGACCTCTTTCCTTGGATCCATTCCAGCTTCATTGTTCATCCTCATCTCTGATCATCCGATTTTGTAGAACGTTTCCATCTCCATCGAACACCTTGCGGCGTATCTTCTAAAATGACGCCCATTGCCAAGAGCTGATCACGAATCTGATCGGCTCGCTGATAGTCTTTGATTGCTCTTGCCTGCTCTCGTTCTCTGATTAACTTCTCAATTTGAACATCGAGGGTTGCATCGCCATCTTCCACTTTTACAAGACCCAAAATTTCTTCACCATATCGCGAGAACCACTTTAATAATTCATCGATCGATTCCTTGGATACGACCGGACGCGCCACCCATTCATTAGCAAGCCGAACCGAATCAAATAAAACACTAATGGCATTGGCTGTATTTAAATCGTCGAGCATGGCCTGCTCAAATTTTTGCGATAAAGCAGTTAATTCTTGATGCAGTGCTGGATCACAATCGCCAGCTCTGGCAACTTTTCGCCGATGTTTTAAATTATATACAGCCGTTTCAATTCTCTCTACACTTGCTTTGGCTTGTTCCATGGTTTCGCGGTCAAAGGAAATAAGCTGACGATAGTGAGCAGAAAGGAGAAAGTATCGGAGGACGGCACTTTCATATTCTCGACGCAATTCAACGACATGTTTTACATTTCCCAACGACTTGGACATTTTTTTGTTGTTCATATTTATATACCCATTGTGAAGCCAATATCGAACAAAATGTTTCCCCGTTAATGCTTCACTCTGTGCAATCTCATTTTCATGATGAGGAAAACACAAATCGGCTCCACCCGCGTGAATATCAAGTGTATCCCCTAAATACTTTCGAGCCATAATGGAACATTCAATATGCCAGCCGGGGCGCCCAGGGATTCCCCACGGGGTGTCCCATTTAATCTCACCGGGTTTGGCTGCTTTCCATAAAGCAAAATCAAGGGGATGCTCTTTTTCCTCATTGACTTCGATTCTCGCACCCGCCTTTAATTCATCCAGTGGCTGCTTCGAAAGTTTTCCATAGTCTTTCTTTTTCAGGGTTCGAAAATAAACATCCCCGTTCCGTTCGTAGGCAAAACCTTTTTTCATCAATGTTTGGATGGCTTCAATCATCTCATCAATATGTTCGGTTGCCCGCGGATGGACATCGGCACGTTTTACACCAAGAGCATCCATATCCTCAAAATAAGCTTCGATATACTTTTCAGCGATTTCTTTGACCGACATTCCCGTTTGTTGAGAGGCTTCGATTAATCGATCATCAATATCAGTAAAATTTTGTACATAAGTGACTTTGTATCCCAAATGCTGAAAAAAACGTCGAACCACATCAAAAAACACAAAAACACGTGCATTTCCGATATGAATATAATTATAAACAGTCGGTCCACAGACATACATTTTGATTTTATGGGGCTCTTGGGGAATCATCTCCTCCTTTTGCCTTGTTAATGTGTTATAGACATATATCGGTTGTGTTTGCTTTGCGATCATCTTGAAGTCACCTCTACTATTCTTGTTTTGGCTCCACGACTGTCAGTCCTTTTTGACCACCTTTTAATTGCTCGATTTCCCGGCGGAGTTCCTTGATTTCCTTCTTGAGTGATTGTAAGGTTTCTGCTACGGGATCGGGCAAGTTGACTTGATCTAAATCCGTCTGAACACGCACCCCATCCTGAACCACTACGCGTCCAGGAACACCGACAACGGTTGAGTTCGGAGGGACTTCACGCAAGACAACCGATCCAGCTCCAATCTTTGATGCCCGCCCCACGCGAATCGATCCCAACACTTTTGCACCTGAAGCAATCATCACATGATCTTCGATGGTGGGATGTCTCTTTCCTTTTTCCTTCCCTGTTCCTCCAAGGGTAACACCTTGATAAATGGTTACGTAGTTACCAATTTCACAGGTTTCTCCAATAACAACCCCCATCCCATGATCGATAAAACAACCTTTCCCAATCCGTGCTCCTGGATGAATTTCAATACCCGTAAAAAAGCGACTGATTTGAGAGATCGCCCGCGCAATTAAAAACCAACGAAGACGATAGAAGATTCTTGCAATCCGATGGGCCCAGATGGCATGCAGCCCCGAATATGTCAAAATCACTTCTAGTGTACTACGCGCTGCTGGATCGCGATCAAAAACTGCCTGTATATCCGATTGGAGAGTTTTTTGAATATCCTTTAGTTTACGCCAAAAAGACAATTTCGCTCGCCTCCTTTATTCATTTTTATAAATAAAAAAACTCTGTAGCCGATGAGCTACAGAGACGAATTTTTCGCGGTTCCACTCTGTTTGAATTTATTTCTTAACAAATAAATTCCGCTTATCCCCATAACGGTGGGTTCCGGACTTGCCTACTTTAGACCATCTATTTCAGAAGTCGGTTCATGGGTGCATTTCAGATATGATTCGGAAAAGCTTTGCACCACCCAGCTCCTCTCTGTATTCCTCATCAAATCCTAGTCTCCCACTCATCACCACTGATTATATTTCCCATTTGCCAAACCAATAAATTTACCTTCAGCATTATAACAGAAAGTAGCTTGAATTGCAAAACCGCTCCGATCAAATCGGCGGTTTGTCACTTGTCCGTTTTGTCAATAATATCACTGAAATGGCGGCAATTCCCTTTTGTTCTCCAATCGGTCCCAATTTTTCCATGGTGGTGGCTTTGATACTGATTCGACTCTCATCTGCGTTTAAGATTTCAGCAATATTTCTCCTCATCCGAGGGATATATGGAGCCATCTTTGGCTTTTGTGCAATTATGGTTGTATCTAAATTTCCAAGTTCATAACCATGATCAACGACGATCTCCCAAGCCCGTTGCAATAACTTAGCACTATTCGCATCTTTATAATTCGGATCCGTATCTGGGAAATGTTTTCCGATATCCCCTAAAGCCAATGCTCCTAAAGCCGCATCCGTAATGGTATGTAGTAACACATCTGCATCGGAATGTCCAAGTAAACCTTTATGAAAGGGAATTTGAATCCCTCCAATGATCAGAGGGCGATCTTCTACCAATTGATGTATATCAAATCCTTGACCAATCCGAATCATTTCCTTATCCTTTCATTTGGTAAATCGCTTCTGCAAAGATTAAATCTTCCGGCGTGGTGATTTTGATATTGGTATATTCACCATCAACCACACGTACACTCATCCCCAAATTCTCGACTAATGCTGAATCATCCGTCGCAAAATGATCCTCTTTCTCGGCTTGGATATGAGCTTCCATCAAAAGTTCACGTCGGAAACCTTGGGGGGTCTGAACAGACCACAGTTGTTTGCGTTCCAAAGTTCCCATGACGCAACTTTCACCATCTACCTTTTTCACTGTATCCTTCATAGGAACAGCGAGAATCGCTGCATCATGTGCCTGAATCTCTTTAATTAAGCGTGTAATCGCTCCTTGTGTGACAAACGGTCGAACGGCATCATGAACCAAAACAAAATCCGTGGTCAATACCTTTAAACCCATAAAAACGCTCTCTTGGCGTTCCCGGCCACCCGCAACAATATTGCTTACTTTTTTTAATCCTTGTTCCTTGATCAATCGCTGCGTCCGTTCAATTTCGGTTTCTCGCACCACAACAACAATTTCATCAACTTCCGGATGACCCTCAAACACGTCAATCGTATGCAAAAAAATCGGTTTCTGATGAAACAATAAGAATTGTTTGCTCTCCTTGGTTCCCATTCGCTTTCCTTGCCCTGCAGCAGGTATGACTACACCTACACTCACTGAAGTAAGTTCCCCTTTCGACATCATACAGGGTTATCTTATCACAAAGCTTTCTCTAATAATTTAGGTTTTGCAAAAATCATTCTTCCGGCAGATGTTTGCAACACGCTCGTTACCAATACATCGATACGATCTCCAATAAATTCACGACCACCCTCGATCACAATCATGGTTCCATCATCAAGATAGGCAACACCCTGCCCATGTTCTTTTCCATCTTTGATGACTTGAACATTGATCTCTTCACCGGGCAATACAACTGGTTTAACTGCATTTGCTAAGTCGTTGATGTTCAGGACATCCACTCCTTGCAATTCACAAACTTTATTCAAATTGAAATCGTTTGTGACCACTTTCCCCTGCAATACTTTCGCTAGTTTTACAAGCTTACTATCCACTTCGGTCACTTCTTCAAAGTCGCCTTCATAAATAAGCACTCTCACATCTAATTCTTTTTGAATTTTATTGAGAATATCTAACCCCCTGCGTCCCCGATTTCTTTTAAGCACATCAGATGAGTCAGCAATATGCTGAAGTTCTTCTAAAACAAAACTAGGAATCACAAGGGTCCCTTCCAAAAAGCCCGTCTGACAAATGTCAGCGATCCGCCCATCAATAATGACACTGGTATCCAAGATTTTATGTTCAAATGTCTCTTTTTCTGCTTTTTTCTTACGGGCTTCTCTTCCTTGGCGACCAAGTGTAAAAATGGAAATAAGTTCATCTTTCTTTTTATAGGCTCCCCG
>JANWJM010000111.1 GCA_025449475.1 Thermoactinomycetaceae bacterium | reverse complement strand
CTTGATTGGTGATCCGCGCAATCTGATTTTTTACCTCGTTCATTCCACTTGCGCGCCCTTCGTAAATGGCTCCTTTCCGATCGCACATAATAATATCTTGAACGCCCATTTGTTTAAGCAAACGAATAATCGCGATCCCAGCAGCTCCAGCGCCATTGGTCACAACCCGAATCTGGCTCATTTCTTTATCGACAACTCGAAGCGCATTGATCAGTCCGGCCAACGTCACGATCGCTGTGCCATGCTGATCGTCATGAAAAACAGGAATATCCAGTTCTTGCTTTAATCGCTCTTCAATCGCAAAACAATTGGGTGATGCAATATCCTCTAAATTCACTCCACCAAAAGTAGGAGATAACAATTTTACTGTTTCCACGATTTTATCAATGTCTGTTGTATCTAAACATATTGGAAACGCATCTACACCTGCAAAAGCTTTAAATAGAACCGCTTTCCCCTCCATCACGGGCATAGCAGCATGAGGACCGATATTTCCCAATCCTAAAACAGCTGTTCCATCTGAAACAACTGCAACCAAATTCCCTTTCATGGTATAGTCATATACCGTTTTGATGTCGGTATAGATCTCTTTACAAGGCTCTGCAACACCGGGGGAATATGCCAAACTCAAATCATCCGCATTATTGACAGGTACTTTGGATTGTACGGATAACTTTCCCCTCTTTTGTAGATGCATTTCAAGTGCTTTTTCACGTAAACTCGCCATTCATACCGCCCTTTCTGAGGCTGATCCAAGTAACTATTCATAATAAGCTACATTATACCAAAAGAATGTTATGAATTGAACTAGTGAAATTCCAATAGAGAAGAGATTAAGCGGTAATAAGGATCATAAGAAAAATTACCACCATTCCTTTATATGTACAGTTCCCATTCCCAATAATGCTTCGATTTGACGAAGCACTGAAGGATGTGAGGAGATTCCATACTTTTCAAGCGGTAATGCCACACCTTTGTCATTCCGCTTATAGAGCAACTGAACAGGAATCGCGCCTCCACTCTTCATCAGTATATCCTTTAATCGTTGTAAGGTAATCCGATTTTCGTGTGCTGGACGTACCCAAATGGTAGCGATCTTTAACGGTTCGATGGCGGAAGCAATCACTTTTCTTTGCTTGCTCCCCTGCCATTGACCCCGTACAGTTACAAGCATGCCTTCTTTGAGTGGAGTGCTCAACTTACGATAGATCTCCGGAAAGAGGACAATTTCCAATGGACCCGTGGAATCCTCAATCCTTAGAAATGCCATGAGCTCACCTGTCTTTGTAGCATTTGTTTGAAACCGTTGGATGATTCCGCCGATTCCCACTCGCCTCTTTTGACTGGATTGAACCAGTTCTTTGATCGATTGTTTGATAAAAGGTAGAAGACGATTTTGTACTCCCTCAAAAGGATGTGAAGATAGATAAACCCCTAAATACTCCTTTTCCAGCGCCAATTCCTCTTGTTTGGTATAAGGAACCAGGTGTTTATAATGGGTTTTCTCCGCTTCCCGAAACAATGAGATCTGATTTCTTGAAGCCATTTTTCGATCGCGAAATAGTTCTTCCACCATCGCTAATTTCTGTTTTCGATGACCCGGCAATGAATCCATCGCTCCGCACTGAATCAGTGCTTCAAAAGTCGCTCGGTTGCAAATGGTATGATCCACCCGTTCCCACAGATCGAGTAAATCACGGAATGATCCTTTACTTCTTGCTCTGAGAATTTCTTGAGCAGCCATTTTTCCGATATGTTTGATGGCATACAGTCCACATCGAATCGCATTCTGTTCAATCGAAAAATGAACGTGACTTTTTTGAATCTCAGGTGGTAAAATCGCAATCCCCATGCGTTTTGTCTCTTGGATATATTTTTCCATTTTTGATGGCTGTTCTTCGACAGAAGTTAATAGGGAGGTCATATAATAAAGAGGATAATGTGCTTTTAAAAATGCCGTCTGGAAAGCAAGCATACTATATGCTACTGCATGACTTCGGTTAAAGCCATAATTGGCAAAACGGACAATATAATTATAAATTTGATGCCCGATTTCCTCCTTGTATCCATTGCGAATACATCCTTCAACAAAGGTAGCTCGATGTTCATCTAATAGTTCTTTTTTCTTTTTGGCAACCGCCCGACGCAATTCATCCGCTTGTCCTAAACTGAATCCCGCCATCTTGGAAGCAATCTGCATAATTTGTTCTTGATAAACGATAATTCCATGGGTCTGCTGTAAAATATCCGCTAAATCGGGATGAGGAAGCTCGACCAAGGATGGATTGCTTTTAACTTGAATATATTTTGGAATTTGTTCCATCGGACCCGGACGATATAATGCAAGCACCGCAATGACATCTTCAAAGGTAGACGGTTTTAGATCGCGTAAAACCTTCCGAATCCCCGTCGATTCAAGTTGAAAGACACCAATTGTGTTGCCTGAAGCAATCAGTTGATAGGTAGTGGAATCATCAAAGTTCAAACGATGGACATCGAGCTGTGTTTTCTCCCCTTCTCGGATTAATTGAACGGCATGTTGAATCACAGAGATATTGCGTAAACCCAACAGATCAATTTTACACAAACCAATCTTTTCAAGTTCTTCCATTGCATACTGGGTCAGAGGCAGATCATCATTCCCCTTTTGTAAGGGAACATCGTGAATCAACGGCTCTTGCGATAGAACAATCCCTGCAGCATGCGTAGAAACATGGCGGGGTAGTCCTTCCATTTTCATCGAGATGTTTAATAGTTTTTGTACAGGAGGATGATCCAACATGTTTACAAGTTGGGGTTCCATCTTCAATGCTTTTTCAAACGACATCCCCGGTTGAGAAGGGATCAGCTTTGCCACTTGATTGACGTATGTGTTTGAAACTCCCAAAATACGTCCCACGTCTCGAATCGCTGCGCGAGGAGCCATGGTTCCAAAAGTGACGATCTGAGCGACATGATCTTTACCATACTTCCAACGCAAATACCGAATCACTTCATCACGTCGCTCATCCTGAAAATCCAAATCGATATCCGGTAGGCTGACTCGTTCAGGATTTAGAAATCGTTCAAATAACAAATCATACTTTAACGGATCGATCTCCGAGATTTCAAGTACATAAGCAACCAAGCTTCCAGCTACCGAACCTCGACCCGGTCCCATGCCAATCTGATTGTTCTTTGCAAATTGGACCAAATCCCATACAATCAAAAAGTAATCGTTATAACCCATCCGATCGATGACTGACAATTCATATTCTAACCGCTCCATCACCTCTTTGGTCACTTGCTGATAACGCCGTTGGACACCTTCCATACATTTTTCACGCAATCGCTGTTGTGCAGTAGTCCCCTTTGGGAGGGGAAACTGAGGATACAAACGCTGATCAAAGGAAAGATCGACCTGGCACCGTTCTGCAATCCGTACCGTGTTATCAAGGGCTTCGGGGACCTCTGAGAAGATTTGTTCCATTTCCTGAGCAGAAGTGAGATGAAGATGATGACGAGAAGATTCCAGTTCTTCTAACTTGATCCCTTGCTGAATACATAACAAACATTCATGGATCAAGTGATCCTCTTTTCTCACATAGTGAACATCATTTGTGGCTACCAATGGAACTCCCCATTCTTGCGACCACCGGACCAGCTGGGTATTCACTTTTCGCTGTTCAGGTGTTTGCGGATTCTGGAGCTCGAAGAAAAAATGATCCTGTCCAAATATGGAAAGATACTCCGCTACTTTTTCTTTGGCTTTCGCAAATTGATCTTGAAGAATCGCTTGCGGGATTTCTCCCCTTAAACAGGCACTTGTAGCAATCAATCCCTTGGCATATTTTTTTAGTATTGTTTTATCAATACCCACACGATCATCAAAGTGAGCTGCAGTCGTTAAGCGAAGAAGGTTACGATATCCTTCATCCGTCTCTGCGAGTACGACAAGATGAAATCCATCCTTTCTCCGAGAATACTTCTTTTCTAGCGAATCCACAATTTCCAATTCGCAACCAATAATGGGATGAATTCCATGTTTCTTGCAAATTTGATAAAATGGGATTACCCCATACATGGCTGAATGATCGGTAATTGCAAGGGAACTCATCCCAAGTTCTTTGGCTCGCTGGACAAGTTGTTCGATTCGCGCCGCTCCGTCTAAAAGACTGTACTCCGTATGTACATGAAGATGAACGAATGATTGATTCATGCCTGCCACCCCTGACATCCATCTCTGACAAAATGATGTCATTTTCTCTCAGATCTCGTCGTGATCACTCACATAAGGTATCATAGGTTTAATTCATGGATTTTCAACATTTGCAAGAAAGAGGGAATCCTTATGATTATGAATCGTCATGCGCTCGCAAAAGACAAAGTGGAAAAACTGAAACTCGGATATTCTACGTTTGCGGAGTCAAAAGAAGTTGCAACCTTGATCGAGCAGGAAATAAACGCATTACAACTTAACGTATACATCCACAAAACGTCTGTCGGTTATTGGTTTATTCCGAGAAAGTGCCCACCAATACAAACATGATTCCATCCCACATCTCAACACCTCACACGAGTAGGGATGACTACCATAACTTGATTGGAGGAAAGTCTCATGATTCAACTTCTACAGATTATTTTTGTGATTGTTATTCTTCTTTCAACCGGTTTGCTCTTCTATTATAGTATGTTGGCCAGACGGAAGAATATCGAACCACTGCATCAACTGCGTCATCGTGCACTTATGAATGTCAATATGGGCATTTGCTTTATTTCGTTAGCTTCTTTGCATTTGACCTCATCAAGTGCCAATACCTTCCGATATATACTGATTGGCTTCATTTATATCGTCGGCTTCGTCAATTTGTATTACGGACTCAAAAATCTCAAACGCACCAAAGAAAACCATTCCAAGAAGACTGATTAATACTGTTTGATCATTTGTGCAGTCAGCAAGGCTTTTGCTACGATCTGCTGTCCATTTTTTACTTCAATTTCCAACTTCGCTTGCTTCCTTCCCATTTCCAATACTCTTGGGATCACGGTAATCTTACTATCTAATTGAATCAGTTTTAACACATAGAGGGTGAATTCTTGGACGGTTAAATCCCCGTGCTGCAAACGACGTAATAATCGTGAAGCCGTTTCGGTCATTAAAGATGTCAGGACACCTACACCCAGGGTTCCCAATGAATCGGTCATTTGAGGAGTCACTTTTCCACAGAAGACAGATTCTCCTTCCTCATTGACCACTTCTTTAAATCCTCGATAACTCAGCTCCTGAAGCGTCTCTCCAATCTCTGGCTGCTTGTGCATAACTTGTAATGATTTAATGACATCCTGTCGACCAATGACACCAAGCAGCTCATTTTTTTCATTGACAACGGGTAAGAGTTCCACTCCTTCCCAATTTAATTCATGCGCAACCGATGCGAGGGAGTTTTTTGGAAACACCACAATGGGATTCTTCGTCATCACCCGATCAATCCGTTCCTCTGAGCGAAAAACTTCCACATCTTTATTCGTCACCATTCCAATCACACGGTTCAAATCGTCAACAACGGGGAAACGACGATACCCCGTCTTGTTCATTTTCTGATAGAAATCTGCAACCGTATCGCTCCCCCTTAACGAAACAGGAGTCGATTCGGTTGGATAAACATCCTCCACAAGCAATATTTCCTTTTTAATCTGATGATCATAGATAGCTCGATTGATCAGAGAGGCAACGGTAAACGTGTCATAATCGCTCGATATCACCGGCAAGCCCAACCGATCGGCCAATTCCTTCACTTCCTTCGTCGCAGGAAATCCTCCCGTAATCAAGACCGCTGCCCCCCGTTCCAACGAAATCCGGTGGGCTTGATCCCGATTTCCCACAATCAATAGGTTGCCTGGATTGATATAACGCATCATCGCTTCTAATTTCATTGCTCCGATCACAAAGCGATTCAACGTTTTATGTAAGCCATTTTTTCCACCCAATACGGTTCCATTAACAATATTGACTACTTCTGCGAAGGTAAGCTGTGCCAGATTGGAACGCTGTTTCTTCTCGATGCGAACAGTCCCAACTCGATCAATGGTTTGAACGAATCCTTGATTTTCTGCTTCCTTAATAGCCCGATATGCCGTGCCATCACTAACCTGCAATTTTTTTGCGATTTGTCGAACCGATATCTTTTCGCCGATATTTAGTTGTTTGATATGTCTGAGGATCTGCTCGTGTTTCGTTAACAATCCACCCACTTCTTTCTCCTCTTTGCTTTAGCTATTATAACAAAAAAAGAGACGGTTTCCGCTACCGTCTCCACCGAAGGGGGTTTTCATCCTTCTTCTATTTTAGAAAAATTAGATTACAAACGGGTTACAAGAAATTTACAACTATTTTTCTACTGAGAAGTAGATTGTTTCACTGTGAAAAACAGAGAAATTCTTATAGTTCGAGGCTCTCCCCTGTTTTCAAAACGGTTCCCTCGATTCCTTTTTCCGAAAGTTTTTTTACAAATGTTTGAGGATCTTGTTCAATGACCGGAAACGTATTATAGTGCATGGGGATCACTCGTTTTGCTCCAACCCACTCTGCGGCTTGAATCGCATCTTCCGGACCCATTGTATAATTATCGCCGATGGGCAAAAATGCTACATCGATGGAATACCTCCGCTGGATGAGCTGCATATCGGAGTAAAGTGACGTATCACCCGCATGATAAAGATGCTTTCCATCCAACTGAATCACAAAACCAGCCGGCATGCCCATATAAATGATTTCCTGTCTCTCGTCATCAACATAACTGTTTCCATGAAAAGCAGGAGTCATGTGAACACGACCAAATTCAAAGGAATAACTACCACCAATGGACATTCCATGTGCTTCGACTCCTTGCCAACTTAACCAAGTCGCCAACTCATGCGAACAAATCACCACTGCTTTGTTTTGTTTAGCAATCGAAACTGTATCACCCAAATGATCATTATGGGCATGAGTAAGGAGAATCACATCCGCCTTTACCTGATCCGGAGTCAATTTGGCTTGAGGATTCCCTGTTAAAAATGGATCGATAATGATATGAGAGCGATGATTTTCGATTGTAAAACAGGAATGGCCTTGAAATGTGATTTTCATCCTCTGTCTACCTTTCTCATTGAATTAGTCTTCTTCAATCTTAATCGACTCGAATAAATCAACAACAGGTCTCATCACAATCTGCTGAATATCCTGAAACAGAATTCCAAATTCTTCTTCTGCATCTAAATATTCTTTGAGTAGGGGGATATCTTGAATAATGTTGGTGAGTTGATTGACTTTTTCTTCGACCTCTGGGCTCGGTTGTTGCCCTTGCAATTGGAGTGTTTGAACCTCAACTTGGATGGATCGATAAGAATTCAACATTTTGTCTAATGTTTCATTCTCCTCAATCTTCTTTTGCACCTCTAAAATTTTTTGATATTCCTGAGTTTGCCGCAGAGCTTCTACCAAATCGTTCGCTAAATCATATGGATTTGCCATATGCTTACCTCCCTTTCTCCCTCTCTTATGTTTATACCATAAGATAAGCCTTCCATGTTTCTCTAATTTCCTGATTCAGACAAGCCTTTTTTTTTCACCCCTAAATATATGCCTACATACCATAAAATTAGCATTTACGGCGGAAGGGGATTATCATGGGTTTATCAAAAGTTCAAATACAGTTACAACCTGAACGCCATTTCCCACCAAGTACGAATCTCAGCCTCGGCCACACTTTAGCCAAGAAACTGGGCATTCATGATCATTCCATGATGATCAAATTTGGTTCTTCAGTGGGTACTGCTTCCCTATGGTTCACCAATCAAAAAAATCATATCTTACAATGTAGCCCGCAATTAGCAGAACAACTGCTAATCCCTCCATACTCGTCCATGTATGCCCGTTTTGATAATCGGTCCATCCGCTTACGGATTGGTCCTTTACTGGGAATTCTCATCGATACAAAGGTAACCGATCAAACCAAAACCCCTTTTGGTCCGATGACAAATTTCTTAGAGGAATGTTCGAAAGCGGGAAGAAAACATGGCATACAAGTCGCAGTTCTGTCACCCAATGCCCTCAATATTGAGAAAAGACAGATGCAACCATGGATCTACCAAGAGAACAAATGGATGAAGGCGATTCTTCCACTCCCAGATGTCATCTATAACCGCATCACTTCACGAAGAGTAGAGGCCAAAAAAGATTTACAAAAAAAATTAAACATATTGCGTTCATTTTATCGTATCCCGATTTTCAATGAAACATTCTTAGACAAATTACAAGTCCATCGCTTGTTATCAACAGATCCCAAAACTGCCCATATGTTACCCGAAACCTATATCTTTCATAAACAACAACTCAAAAAGATGCTTTCTCAATATCCAATCCTCTATCTAAAACCAACAAATGGGAGTCTGGGCAAAGGCATTATTCGTTTGGTAAGGAAACCTTATCAAATATTTTATCAATCATCGATTGCGAATGGAACAATCACTTTAAAATTTCGAACAATGGCTGAATGTTTAAAAGCAGTTACAGAACGGATTGGTCGACAATCTTATATCATTCAACGTGGCTTAAATCTAGCCACTTTTGGCGGAAGACAACTCGATTTCCGTGTGTTAGCACAAAAAAATCGTTGGGGGACTTGGTCGATCACCTCGATGGTCGCTCGTATTGCCAATCATCAACATATTGTTTCCAATTTGGCACGTGGAGGAACGATCCGCAAAGCTTCCGATGTGATCAATGAACTAAATCTATCGAAAAAGCCAACCAGCCAAGAACTCCGCTCAACGGCTCTCACCATCGCCCAAAGTTTTGACCGATTAGCTGAAGGGCATTTTGCGGAGCTGGGCATTGATCTAGCTCTAGATAAGAGAGGAAAGATTTGGTTAATTGAGATCAACTCGAAGCCTTCGAAAACAGACGATAGTGTGATTAATCCCACACTTTCCACTCGCCCTTCTGTCACACGATTAATGAACTATATTCATTTTTTAATGGGAATCCGCCCTTCGATCTCTCAGCACACTCAATCACGAAAGGGGAGGAAACGATGAATACACTTGGAATTACAGTCTGTTATTTATTGAACAACAAACGTCCTCCTTTTCTCGAAACCAAGTATTTTTATCAGCTTTCGCAGGAAGGAAAAAAAAAGAATCTTCAAATCATTATCTTCAGTCCTATGGACGTCAACTGGAAAACACGAACCGTATTGGGTTGGCAAGTTGGATCGATTCAGCGCTTTGAAAAAGTGATCCGACCCCTTCCGACGTTAATTTATGATCGGTGTTATTACCGCAATCGTCATCATTATCTGAAGTATAAACCATACGTAACGCGTTTACTGAATGATCCCCAGATTCGTTTTCTCGGACGCCCCTTACAGGGAAAATACCAAACGTATCAACTTTTAAAACAATGTACCTCCATTCATTCCTATCTACCTGAAACCGTTCGTTATCAATCCAAAAACTCCATTCTGCAAATGCTTGGCAAATACAAGACCATTTGTATGAAACCGAATGGAGGCAGTCATGGTCGTGGTGTCATCAAACTTTCTCACGAGAATGGACATTTTTTTGTGCATGGAAGAAATCACGATAACCGCAATTTTCACGTACATCTAATCAATGAGAATCAATTCGAACGTTGGATCCAACATTTTGTAAAAGATACTCGTTACATCATTCAACCCTATCTCGAACTAACGACGCCTCAAGGCTACCCATTTGATATTCGAATATTGATTCAAAAAAATGAACATTTCGCATGGACACTCACAGGGGCTGCAGTCAGAGTTGGACCATCTCACACGATTACTTCCAACCTACACGGAGGCGGAAAAGCATACCCGCTCGATCCTTTTTTAGAAAAACATTTCACGGCATCTGTTCAAAAAATAAAGAAAGGAATCCAGACCATCATTTCTCATGTCCCCTCATTTATCGAACAGAATCACGGACCCTTGGTTGAGCTCGGACTGGATATCGGGATCGATCGGCAAGCGAATCCATGGCTTCTGGAAGTCAATTCAAAACCTGGACGTTCCGTTTTTTTACAGATGGGAGCACAACAGGTTCATCATTTAGCGATCCAACTGCCCATCCTCTATTCACAAGCGTTACTTCGTGGTTCAAGGAGGTGCAAGCCTGTTAACCATCATTCACATGTTTAACAGGTCACTTATGAACTCAATTATTTGTCAAATGACGATCACTTCACACACTCCATCAAAATCGATTATTCTTTCACGTTCACTCGTTGAAAGATGGAATCTCACAAATGGTCAATCGATCAAGGTGGAAATGGGAAATAAATCGACGATTATTCGTATCCTGACTTCAAAAATCAACGGAAGAAGGATGTTTTTTTCTCCAGCCATTGCTCGTCAACTCTCAATTCCGTTTTCAACACAGATACGCGCCATTTTCAGCCAGAAACAATTAAAATTGGGACCAGTCATCGGGATTTTAACAACCGGGTTTACGGGAAATTCGTTCAAGCCATTCGGTAAACGTTCCCTTTTATTTCGAAGTTTTATTCGCGCAGGCGAAGTGGAAAAACCTCTCATCTATGTATTTACACCCGATATGATCAACTGGCAAACCAAAACAGTAACAGGATGGTATTATCAAGACTCACGATGGGTTTCATATCCATCACCGCTCCCTGACGTGGTTTATGAACGTGTTCCAAACCGAAAAGTTGAATCCTTATACAGTGTCAAAACCTGTATCCAACGATTGAAGGAGAGTGAGAATTGCCAAATCTTTAATCAAGGCTTCTTTAACAAATGGTCGATTCATCTATTACTAAGTAAACATCCTTATACATCGAATCATATTCCCGAAACCTACCTATATCCCTCCCCGGAAACCATTGAAAAGATGCTTCAGGATCATCAAATGGTCTATCTAAAACCTAGTGGTGGAAGTCTTGGGTTAGGGATTTTCCGCATTATCCGTCATCCCCAAAAAGGCTATTTCTGCCGTTTTCACCAAGGTGAGAAAAATATCTTGCATCGATTTGATTCGTTAGACAAATTGATTCACCATTATTTTGCCAATCAACCGAGACGATTTGAAAAATACTTGGTTCAACAGGGAATCCGTTTGATCAAGTACAACAATCGACCTGTCGACTTTCGGATTCATCTCCATAAAGATAGCCGTGGAAATTGGCAAGTGGTTGCAATTGGCAGCAAAATGGCGGGACCTGGTAGCGTAACAACTCATGTCCGAACAGGCGGCTCAATTCTCTCCACATATGAACTATTACAAAAAGTTTACGGTCCTGATGCCAAATATATGGAAGAATCACTCAAACAAACAGCAATCAAAATCACGGAAGTACTCGAGCAACAAATCGATGGTCCCCTGGGCGAACTGGGGCTTGATATCGGCATTGATACCAGTCGAAAGATTTGGCTTTTTGAAATTAACGCAAAACCCGGTCGGCATATTTTTCACCATCCAACCCTTCGAGAAGCTGGCCGACAATCGGCAAAATATATCACCGATTATAGTTTAAAACTTGCAGACTTCGTCTAAAAGGAGGAGACCGATATGAAGCTACCTGAAGCCGGTTGGATTGCGATCCGACCGAAAAACAATTTGGTATCTTTTACACCCTATCGAAGGTTCCAACAGCAGTCCCAACCTCGCTCATTCCAAGCAGAGCTCGGACCATCACTTGTGACCCAAGTTTATACAACCCCATCGATCAGCAAGATTTCACCTTATCATCTTCCGGTTCGCATTCAACAAACTAAATCCAATCACATTCGAATCGGACCCCTTATTGGTATTCTAACTTCAGATGGTCATCGCTTGTTTCGAGGGAACCATAAGAACTTCGTCGACATTATTCAAATGGGACGAAAAATGGGGGTGACCGTCTTTGTGATGACGCCAAGTAGTTTTGGGAAAGATCCACATTTTGTTCAGGGTTTTTTACTCCATCCTCAATCTACAAAACCCCGTTGGATCAAAGCAAGTCTTCCTTTCCCACATGTGATTTATAATCGCATTCCCGACCGAATGGCCGAAAATCGGGAAGAGGAGCAATCGGTATTAAACAAACTCAAGCATTTACCCCATGTCCATCTATTTAATCCTGAATTTTTTAATAAGTGGTACCTTTATCGTTTATTACATGCCAATGAGGAATGGCGCTTTATGGTTCCGACCACAAAGCCGTTTGATCAATTCCACACCTTGGTCACCATGACCAAACAATATCCCGTTCTCTATGCAAAGCCCATTCACGAAAAAGCAGGCATCGGATTAATGAAAATTTCTACTGACAAGCATGGTCAATTCCAGCTGATTTATCAAGATCATCATGAGCAAAGGAAACACAAAGTAAACAATCTAGAGCATCTATGGAATGTGATCGAACAAAAACGAAAAGGTCGAGAATATGTATTGCAACAAGGAATTTCCCTTATCAAATATCAGCATCGACCTTGCGATTTCCGGATTCTCATCCAAAAAGATCAAAAAGGGATTTGGCAAGTGACAGGGGTCGGCGTACGCGTAGCAGGCAAGAATGCCATCTCCACACATGTACCACGGGGCGGATCGATCGCCAATGTTCATCAGGTATTAAAAGCTGCCTTTCCAGAAAACCACGACTATATCTATCAACGTCTCGGACAGAATGCAATTGGCATCGCTCAATCCATCGAAAAAAGCTATCAGACTTCTCTTGGGGAAATGTCAATGGATATTGGAATTGAACCAAATGGGCGAATGTGGTTTTTTGAAGCCAATTCAAAACCCATGAAGTTTGATGAGCCTGCGATTCGTTCGCTCTCCTTACAAAGGATCATCCAATATTCTCTCTTCCTCAGTGGATTTACGAAAAAAGCTGGGGGAAAGCAATGATGAAGTTCTACGTCGTTTCTCCGCCATTATTTCATCGAATCCGCTCCTATCTGATTACATTTACGACCCAATACAGTGAAGATCGCATCACCCATCAAGCCATTCGCTGGCTAAAACGATTAAAACCGAATGAACTACGAGATGGAACCATCATCATCATAGCGGTTGAGGGAAAGAAACTGCTTGGACTTGTTGCCTTTGGTAACTATGGCATTGATGAGTCTTTCTGTGTTGTCCATCCCAGAT
>JANWJM010000110.1 GCA_025449475.1 Thermoactinomycetaceae bacterium | reverse complement strand
TATGTACGTAAATACATCATCGTCAAACCCGATTTTGGTAATTTATCAAATTGATTATTTTCAATGGCTTCCAAATAATGAATGGGAACCTTCGTTTCTTTGGCGATTTGTTCCAATGAAAGGTTTTTCTTCTTTCTCGCTTCGATCAGTTGATGAACGACATCCATGTTTACTCACTCCTTTCGGACTGTTATTAACATTTGTAAAGTATATCGAGGAATCTGAAAAAAGTCAAAAAAGAAAGCCAATCCAACAATCATTTGGCTTTCTTTTTCTCTCGATCATTTTTGCTTAATATGAATCGTTTTGGACGATTTAATCTGCTTCCCATTCACCGAGACGTCGACAGAATCTGGGATACCCAATGAGATCCAGATCTCTTTCCCATCTGAAAAATGATGTGAATAGCGATCCTCATGACCACTTTGCAAAGTGGCTTCGTCTAAATACCCTTCTTTTTGTGGGGTCGGTTGTTTTCGTACTTGTATCCAAGACTCTCCCCGAGCGCGAAAGAGTAGATCGAGTTTATCAGTGCCGCTTACTTCATAAGTATTCAATTGTGGTGAACTACTTGTTAACACGATTTGTTCTTCAGTTGGTGTTTCATCCGATTGAGAATCCTGTGTCGATATGGGTGATTCTTCCTCTTTGACTGGTTGATTCTCTATAGGCTTGTCCTTCATGACATTCTCATTTGTATTTTTCTTGTCTTCATTGGTCGCCAGTGCTGCCACCGTTGCCCATAATAAAGGAATACAGATCGCTAAACTTGCAATAATAATCAAAACCTTCTTATTTGTCCAGCGAGAAGAACCATGTTTTGAAGAACGCCTCCTTGCTGCACTACGGCTCAACTTAGGCATTTTTGTGACCTTTTGTTCGGAAAAATCCGATTTGGCCGATTTTCTCTTCAGCATGGATGGTTGCGTTTTTTCATAATCATTCTTTTGGCTCGCTGCGCGGCTAAGATGCTGATAAGTTTGCGTAGAGGTTAATGGCTTTGGATTCGTCGATTGAATATTCTTTTTCTGAAGATCCTCCCGTAACACAGGATCATTCAACTTCTTCCGAGTTGATTCTCTATTTGTAACCTTTGTCTGCTCCAAAGAAGGGGTTAGCCGAGTATGTTGAGTTGACAGATTTTGTGTATAATCAAGTGCAACCTTGCGTTTGGATTCCGCTGTGGAGCGTTGAGGGCGAATGGGTTCGTTATGTAATTTTCCTGTTTCAACTGGTCCTTGTCCTGCATTTACTTGATGATTATGGAGATTATTAGGGTTTGTCTTCGCAATGGTCAAAGCTGTATTCATATTGATGCGTGAATTTTGGTTGGTCGGTGTTCTCCTGGCTGTCTGCGGATAAGTATTCATATATCCTGTTCCAGCGATGTTTCCCATGTTCTGCGTTGGACTTTGATTCTGAAAACCTTGTTGTTGAGCTTGAGCAAGCATTTCAGGTGTAATCGCTTGATGAACACTTGTTAGGCCTCGTTCAGCCTGTTCTGCTTTTCGATATTGCCGCAAAATATGATGAGGTTCAATTTTCACGCATTTACAGTAAGCACGTAAATAGGTTCGCACATAAAAAGGGCTTGGTAATTTATTGAATTCTCCATTTTCAATGGCAACGATAAACGATTTTTGGATTTTCGTCTTTTCTTGAAGTTGGTCAAGAGACAATCCCATCGACTCTCGAGCTTGTCGCAGGCGTTCGCCAATCTCTTTTTCGACAGACAACACCTCAGTCACCTCCTGAAAGGTTGCCTTCTTATAAGGAAAAGTTCATCATCCGTTAAGAATGTCCTTTTCGTCGGACTATCTAAGACTGAGGGTCGATCAAGACCGCTACAGCTTTGATAAGACAGCTTTTCTCAAAGATGATTGGTCAAATCTATTCAACACCCCCCACCTATGCCATCTTAGAGGTGAGAGCTTTCTGCATAGAATTGATTTTTTCAAGCATATCACGGCTCAACTCATGTGTCAAAAATACCCCCATTATTTTCTATTTTTGCTGCTGTGGAAATAAAAATACTTATCTATTATACAACACAACAGAACTGATCAAAAGCTTTTTACTGTTTTAATTCTTCATGCAATGAACCTGCGACGATGTGCTGCCGAAGTGATCGGTTGGATCAGAAGATGGCATCTTATGCAGTCGGTAAACCAGGAGTACTTGTCCACTTCAAAATAAAATAGATACTAAATCCAATAATTAATAATATTCCTGCAGCAATTAAAACACGGTTATACCAAATGATCACATGACTATCTATTCTTTCTTTCTTTCTTCTTGATGCTTTTTCCTTCTCGCGTCGGCTCGGCAACGATTGATAAGTGGGTTCAATTTCTTTTTTTTCTAGGTTTGACTCACGTTCTGAAAAAGAAGCGGTCTGTTTTTTTGGATGATCCTGCTCCGTCTTATCAATCACTTCGGCTTGAATCTGTCTCAATCTTCGCGTAGTTGGTCTCGTTTTTGGATAATATGGATGATCATGAGTATTTTCAACAACTTGTGATCGACGAGTATATGAGGTTTGTGTATGCATGGTCGTGACAGGTCCCCTGCGAGACACTTGCGTGAGATGAATGCTTTCCCCGACTAATTTTGCATACGTTTTCACGTAAGCTCGAGCATATATGATATTCGGTAAGCGATCCCATTCCCCTTTTTCGATTGCGATAATATATTTAATGTCAATATTAGTTCTCCTTGCAACATCCGCTAACGTCATGCCTAATGATTCTCGGGCTTGTCTTAGTCGTTGACCGATCTCTTTCGACAAAAAAACACCTCCCCCTCTTTTCTTTAGTTATAACTGAAAATCATATATGCAACAAGAGTAAAGAGGATCAGGCTCGCGGCTAATGCCATCCACCATATTCTCTTTTTTTTTCTTTTCCGTTTCTTGGCTTTTAGGGCTTCACGACGTGGAGCAAATGTTTCAATCTCTGAAATCAATCGCTGATTGGTTGAGGATTGTTTGGTTCGGGTGGGAGGATGAGCCAATGTGCTTGGAAGATTTGTACTTACAACAAGATTAGGAGTATTTTTCTCTGGATCCATGGCATGTTCATTTTGTGTTTTCTCATATAAATCAAGTAAGTGTCGCCAATTAAGCCGTAGACTTTTGGCGTATGCCCGTAAAAAACCTCGTGTATAAAAAGGACTAGGCAATTGTTCGAAGCGCTCTTCTTCTAACGATCGCAAATGATCAGCCTGAATATTTGTCTTCTTCTGCATCTCCTCTAATGAAAATCCTAATTCCTCACGTGCCTTTTTTAACGCTGGACCAATTCCAATCAATTCTTGTACACCCCCCATTCTCCCACTATTCATACGTGAAATCATCTTCATAGAGAATAACTTCGTTCGGATCGTTACGCAGTTCAATAATATAATCAAAGTCTTGTATCGAAATCTCCGACATCTGTACAAATGCATCGGGATGCTCAATCACTTTTGTCGCTGGAAGGGAGAGAATCTCTTGAATAAGCAGTCGGTGCTCCTCAGAAGCCCGACGAGTTGATACAATTCCATCAATAATATAAATCTGATTTTCGGAAATCTCATGATGAAATAAGCGATCACGAATGGTTTGTTTTAATAATGTCGACGAAATCACGAGCCATCTTTTATTGGCACAAACACTTGAAGCCACAACTGATTCCGTTTTGCCGACGCGCGGCATCCCTCGAATACCGATGAGTTGATGTCCCTTTTTTTTAAACAACTCGCCCATAAAATCTACTAAAATCCCAATCTCATTGCGAGTAAAACGATAAATTCGATGATCATCATCATAACTTTCAATAAATCGTCCGTGTCGAATAGCCAGTCGATCCGTGACCTTAGGTGGTCGAAGAGCTGTCACTGTGATCGGATCCATTTCGTCTAGCAATTGAGCCAAGCGTTCGATTTTTTGTTGATCATCGACCTCGATTAACATACCACGACGATCTTGCGTGATACCATTAATGGTTAGGATGTTGATCGATAAACTCCCTATTCGTGAAGAAATACCGCCAAGTATTCCCGGGCGGTTTCGATGAATTGCATATTCTAAGTACCATTCTGTGTTTGGCATGCATGCAACCACCTTATCCAGATTGAATCATTTGCTGAAAGCTTGTGATTCGTATCCTAGTATAGCATAGGAAGAATTCATGAATAAACTCCTAGACGAAGAATCCCCCTGAAATCAGGGGGAGTGAGTTAATGTTTTACTTGATCGACTAACTTTACCATCAATCTGGCGATGGTGCGCTGTTCCTCTTCATTGGCTACATCCCAAAGATCTTTTAACACACGCTCCTGGACATTTTTCGGATCAACATCTTTTGCTAAATAATCTCCAATTTCATATGCAAGATCGTTAATGGTTTCTCGATCCATTCCCAAATTTTCAGCTTGGTTGACACGATCCGCGAGAAATTCTTTCCATTCCTGAAAATTATCAAGGACTGACAATGGTAAGCCTCCTTTCGATCGTACATCTATCTAAATGCTAATATGAGCAATTGACAGGATTTTATACCATTTGGAGTTACGATCAAAAGAGATTTGATGCACTACAGCCCATTAAAGGTACCATCCACCATTTACATGTAAAATTTGTCCGGTCATATAGCCGGCTTCTTTTCGACATAGATATTCAACCAATGAAGCCACCTCTTGAGCTTTTCCCAAGCGTCCCATGGGAATCTCATCCGCCAATGCCTGTTTCTCCTGCTCATCCAATTGTTGATCGAGCATTGGAGTTTGCACGGCACCTGGTGCAACTGCGTTGACAGTAATCTGTGAGGGAGCCAATTCTTTTGCCAACGACTTTGTGAAGCTATTGATTGCACCTTTGGCAGTCGAATATAATACTTCCCCTGCAGCACCCACTGATCCCCAAAGGGAAGAAATCAAAATAATACGCCCATGTTTATGACGGATTAACGCAGGCAACCCCATTTTGACCAAATGAAAGGCTCCTCGCACATGAACATCCATCACCTGATCATATTGCTCGGTCGTCATCTCTTGAAACAAGCCAAACTGTGAGACACCCGCCGCATGAACGAGGATTGTCGGGAATCCTAACTGTTCCACAACTCGATGATAAGCGATTTCGACCGATTCTTTTGACGATACATCACAGTGAATAGCGATCGCTGAAACTCCTTTTTCTTTACACGTTGCAACCACTTTCTTCGCAACTTCCGATCCCTGATTGTAACCAGCCGCAACTTGAATGCCTGCCTCTGCCAAAGCAAATGCGATGGCTTGACCCATTCCCCCGCTTGCTCCTGTAATCAAGGCGATCTGTTTCCCCAATGTTCCTCCCCACCTATGCCGATGTTTTCGAAGTCACGATGGAAACAGCCATCCGCTCCATTTCAAAGATTTCCTGAATCCGTTGATGCACCTGTTCCAATGTGATCGATTCAAGCAGAGGAATGATTCGAAAAAGGTCGGTTCCCATAAAACGGTAGTGTGTAAACTGATTGGCGATCCATTCAAGAGAATTGAGCAGTCGCAAAGCGCCACCCATTTTCTTCTTTTTGATTCTTGTAAACTCTTCCGCAGATAACCCTTTCTCAACAAATGTCGGAATTGCGCTTTCAATTCTTTCTATTAGTCGATCCGGATTTGGGGTATCCCCACCGATCATGGCAAAAGCAAATCCTTTTTCCAAGGTGTAATCATAACCAAACTGCTCATCGATCAATCCCTCATCATAGAGGGAACGATAAAGCTCAGCACCGGAACCAAACAATGCTTCAAGTATTATATTGGTGACTAATTCCTGCTTTAGCGCATCATCCCCACTCTTCCCTAATGCACTTGCCGACTCCTTAAAGCCAAACATACACTTCGGAACACCAACGGGCAGATTGATCACTTCCCGCTTTTTGGCGATAGCATCGGGTTCAGCGGGAAAGAAACGCTCAATCTCTCCTTGGGGTTGAAACTCTTTTTTCGACTGATTCTCGCAAATCCATTCGAAAACCTGCTCAGGCTCGACGGCCCCCACAACAAACAGCAGCATATTGCTTGGGTGATAAAAGGTTTGATAACACTGATACAGAGTCTCTTTCGTAATGGTTTGAATCGATTCAACAGTTCCGGCAATATCGATCTTTACTGGATGATTTTGATAAAAAGCACGGATCAACCCATAATACGACTGCCAATCCGGCGCATCATCATACATCCGAATCTCCTGACTGATAATTCCTTTTTCCTTCTCAACGTTTTCATCCGTAAAATAAGGACTTTGGACATAGTTGAGCAGTGTATTCAGGTTTTCCTTTACATGATCCGTACACGAAAAAAGATAAGCCGTCCGAGTAAAAGACGTAAACGCATTAGCCGCTGCTCCTTGAATTGCAAACTGTTGAAAGACATCCTCCCCTGATTCCTGTTCGAACATCTTATGTTCTAAAAAGTGGGCAATCCCATCCGGAACCGTGATCTTCTCACCACTTGGCAATCGAAATGAGCGATCAATGGACCCATAACGAGTGGTAAAGGTAGCATACGTCTTATGAAAGCCCCGTTTAGGCAATACATAAACATCGAGGCCATTCTCTAGCGATTCATAATAAACGGTCTCCTTCACCTGCTGGTGTTCAATGCGTTGCATGCTTTTCTCCTCCTTGATCACGTAAAAAATAGATGGTATCAATGGTCACCTTTTCAGCTACTTCCTGAATCTCCTGACGAGAGGTATGGGCGATCCGTTCAAGAAGTTCAGGCAATGACCACTTTCTTTTCGCTACCGCTGAATGGTGATGGAGATCGATCATCCCGTAAGCTGAATCGAGCCGTTCCCGAAATTGATTGATCATCGTTGCTTTGGTTTTTTCCAGTTCTTGATCGGTAATCCTTCCTTCTCTCATATCGCTCAATTGTTCTTTCATAATCGACAAGGCTTGATCATAATGTTGAATCTCAATCCCAGACTGTATCGACAGCAGCCCCTTATGACTCTCAAGCCGAGAAGAACAGTAGTAAGCAAGGCTCGCCTTCTCTCGCACATTCATAAACAGTTTGGAATGGGCAAAGCCCCCTAAAATACCATTATAGAGGAGTAACGCTGGATAGCGATCATCATTGATCGTCGTATGTGTCCGACAGCCAATATTCAATTTGCCTTGCTTGACATCCAATTCATCGATCACAACTTGTTCATCATGACCTTGAGGTTGTATCGTCTGACTGTTGAACGCATGACGCTCTCCAGAGGGGAAGCGGGAGAGAATCTGTTGCTGAAGCTGACTGGTAACTTCCTCCAGGTCAACATCGCCCACAAGATAGAGATCAATCGGACAATGGTGAAACACCTCTTGATAATATGTATACAGAGCGGATGCATCAATCGCGTCAAGATCATCCTCTTTGCCATATGCATGCAAAGCAAAAGGTTCATTTTTACACATCTCTTCCGTCAAACGCTTCGCTGCATAGCGGATTTTATCGTCCTGCAAACTTTTGATTCGCTGTAACAAATTGTTTTTTTCTGCTTCCACATAATCTGCTTTGAATCGACCTTGCTCCAATAACGGTGAAAATAAAACCTCTCCCAAAAATGCGATTCCCTCTTTCAACAGTGGCGGCGTTCCTGGTATATAAGTTTCATTGGGAAAGTCTAAGGCAAACTGCATGATATGGCGCTCACCGCGTTTAAATACATTTCCAAACAGATTTGCACCATACAACTGATCCAGCTGCCGTTTGAATGCGAGTGTAGTCGGATAATTTGTCGTTCCTCGCTGCAACACATAAGGTAATAAAGCCGTTTTGGTGACCTTCTCCTCAGATAGCTCCTGCTGAATCAACACAGCAATGGTCGTGGTTTTAAATTTATCACTACATAATCGATGAATTCGAAGATTTTCCATCGCGATTGTTTCAAAGTTGGCACTCGACCTCATCCTCGTCCTACCCCTTTCATTGTAGAAATACTTCAGAAAACATACCTTTATTATAGACAATGATGACAAACTTGGAAATCAATTGGTTCACTTATCATTCCATGGAAGAGAAAAAATTATGATCACAGACAGATAGCGATAGAAATATTATTACTAAAATCATGAATTTATTAGTGATTCTAGCTTTCTAATCAGTTATAATAAGGGAAAATTAGAAGTTATCCAACGTTTTTTGGATAAAGGAGAGAGCGAAATTGGCTGTCAAAAGAACGGGAATTCTAAACACTCCTACTGGTGTCCGAGCCCTCGGAGAGATGTTAAAATCATATGATGCATTTAGCAAATTATTTCCAGATTCTCCTAACTTAAAAAGTCCTCGAGGAAAGCTAAAAAATTTACTTACAATCATCGAGCAGAAATCAAAGAACCGTGAAGAAATCACACTTGAAGAATTAGTTGATCACGAATTGCTATCTGTTGTTCAAGCTTTTTTTGGACAGAAAACCAAAAAACTTTCCTATAATGAACAACAACAGTTCCTACAGAGCCTCAAAGATGCAAGACTGTATGCTTCATTAGATCGTACTATTAGAGATGAAATAGATCGTACGGCAATTCCACCGAGTGAATTAAAGATTACACCAACACAAGCAAAAAAATTAAATAAATACTTTGGGATTGTTGACGCTGATATCAAAGGGCTCACCATTGATGAAATTTATCAACTTCAAGATGCCCTGAATATGAGTGATCAAATTAAAAATTTATGTAAGAATCCACAACAATTCTATACCTTGATTGATCAATTTAAATCACAGCTCTCAAATAAAACCATAGGTGAACTCAACAGATTGATTGATGGGCTCGATCCACGTATATTAGGAGAGTTATTGAAGGAGAATGGTCTACCGTTTAAAAATGACGATAGATTAACCGCGGAAGAGATTGAACAACTAGAAGAGGCATTGCGCAAACACCTACAATTGCAAAAAATTGGACTCAAAGTCGCCAAAGTAAAACGTAAATTAAAAAATGCAATTGATGCTTATGAAAATTTCGTTAACAGTTCACGTGGAAGAAAATTTATCGAAGATAAATTCTCCATACCAAGAGAAGGAATTGATGGTCTCCATTATCTAGCAAAACTTCACCAACTCTTAACAAACGATAAGTTGGAAGAAGGACTTGAACAATTTAAAACAATGTTGGCGAATTACAGCACACGCCCAGAAATCAAAGAGTTACTTGAAGCTCGTTATGGAATTACTAGTCAAGAAGCCGCGGATGCGATTCGGGGGATGATCGAGCAATATGAACAAACAAAACCAGTACTTGAGGAAATTGCGTCAGAGGGAAACCTCGATCAGTTAATCAACGCCACCGCTGATCCTAGAGCTAAACGTGATGGTTTGAGTCTCAATCAACTACGAGAACTTGGTATCGTGGATCCTTTTGTAATACGTGCAATAAGAGATAATTCTAAAGCACTAACAGAACATAAAAAGACTGCGGAAAAAGAAAACGCGCTTACAGAAGTTAAAGATCTGGCACAAGGTGCTGAAGATGCACGATTAATTTACAACGGCCCAACGAAATTTCCTACAAATCCTGATTTGGAGCCGAAGATTAATGACGTTGAACAAAGATTACGAAAATTAGCTAAATCTCTAGGCTTTACGGCACCTACGACTACACCTACGGCACCTCCGATAACACCAAGGCGAAGAAGTCGTTTAGCTGAGAGTCTTGCTGCTTTTTTTTGGGCGCAAGACGTCATAGGTGTTATCAATTATAACCTTAAGCATCTTCCAGCAGGTAGTGGTGAAAGATATTTGAGACGGGTAATTGAAACATTGCAAGAAGAATATGGGCTTACAACAAAAAAAGGAAAGATGGATTTCAGTCAGCCTGTGTCTCTAAAGCAAAAGCAGATGCAAAGACACCTAAGAAAAATAATAAAAACTGCTAGTAAAAGAGATGAAATCGAAAGAAGGGACATTTATAATATTCTTCATCAAGAATATAATGAAGTCGTTCGAGCTTCCGGAATCTAAAAAAACTGGCGAATTGCCAGTTTTTTTATTTTGCCACACCTGAATTTTGTTCATCTTGCTGTTGACGGATCAAGACTTCACGCGGTTTGCTGCCTTCATAGGGACCGACGACTCCATTGGCTTCCATCATATCCATCAGGCGTGCAGCGCGGGTATACCCGACCCGCAGTCGCCTTTGGATGAGGGAGACAGAAGCCGTTTGGGCTTCCACAACCAATTTTACCGCTTGGGGATAAAGTTCGTCCGTGATCTCCTCGCTTTGTTGCGTATCCTGTGATGAAGGAATCATTTCTTCATTGTATTCAGCTTCTTGTTGCTTCTTCACAAATTGGACGATCGACTCCACTTCTTCATCGGTGACAAATGTTCCTTGAACGCGAAGAGGCTTGGATGCACCGACGGGGAGATAAAGCATATCACCTCGACCCAGCAATTTTTCTGCTCCCCCCATATCGAGAATGGTGCGTGAATCCGCCGATGAGGAGACAGCAAAAGCGATCCGTGATGGAATATTGGCTTTGATCACGCCTGTAATCACATCCACGGAAGGTCGCTGTGTGGCGATAATCAAGTGAATTCCAGCTGCTCGAGCCATCTGCGCCAAGCGACAGATCGCATCCTCCACATCGGATGGCGCAACCATCATTAGGTCTGCCAACTCATCGATAATCACTACAATATAGGGCAAGGGCTCAATATTTTCATTTTTCTGGGCAAGTAGATTGTACCGCTCGATATCTCTCGCCCCTTCTTTAGCAAAGAGTTCATAACGTTTCTCCATCTCTTTTACCACTTTTTTCAAGGCGTTGGCTGCTTTTCGCGGATCTGTAACAACTGGTGTCAATAGATGCGGAATTCCATTATAGATATTTAGTTCCACCATCTTCGGATCAATCATCATCAGCTTTACTTCATCTGGCTTGGATTTATAGAGGAGGCTGATTATCAAACCATTGATACACACACTTTTTCCAGCCCCTGTCGCACCCGCTACCAGAAGGTGCGGCATTTTGCGAAGATCAGCAATAATTGGATCGCCTGAGATATCTCGACCCAATGCCATGCTCAGTTTGGATGATGCTTCTTGATAGGAGGAACTCTCCAGTACATCCCGTAGACCTACAATTGAGATTTCCGGATTGGGCACTTCGATCCCAATCGCCGACTTTCCAGGGATGGGTGCTTCCATGCGGATGTCTTTTGCTGCTAAGGCAAGGGCTAAATCATCCGCCAGATTGACAATCCGACTCACCTTTACCCCGACACTGGGTTGAATTTCGTAGCGAGTCACAGCGGGACCACGGCTAATCTTCGTCACACGGGCTAACACACCAAAACTCTCCAACGTTTCCTCCAATTTTTGAGCGTTCTCTTTGATATTTTGTTTGGAATTTTTGTTATGTTTCTTCACCTTTGCCAACAGTGAAAGAGCAGGCAATTGATAATTGGAAACTTTTTTAGCGTGATCAGAAAACTCAACGACTGGTTCTTCCTCTTTCACTGGCTCCTTTTGCTCTGATTGGAGCGGTAAAGAAAGTTGGTTATTCTTGGTCGACTTGAGGGATTGCTCTTCATAATCATAAATGACAATGGGCTGTTTGGTCGTTGCTTCTTCTTTGGATGTGCTCTCCTCAATCCTCTCTTCACCTTCAAGCGGTCTGATTTCCTGCTTTTTCCGTTTCTTCTGGTAATACGTGATCAAAAAATCAGCCAGCGCTTGCTTCCAATTCTTCCGCTTTTCATACCAGAACTTGCGTAATTGCTTGGCAAAATTGACATAAGAAAATCCCGTGATCAGTAAGATCCCTGATAAAATGGTGGCACCTAATACTATGACAGTTCCAATATCTTCTAACAAATAATGAAAAATGGCATAGATAATTGCTCCGATCATCCCTCCACCGATCTCTTCAGGTGTGTGTGAAGCCCGATCTAGAAGCAACATATTCCATGTCTGATCAATAATCTCTTGACTATGTTGGATATTTACATGCTGAAACATCCCTACATGTAGATATGTAAGTGCGGCTAAAAGAATTAAAGTGATACCCGTCATTTGTGGCGTCCAATTTTGGGGCCATCTCCGTTTGATCATCACATAAAATGAAAAACCGATTCCGAACAATGGGATCAAAAAGTCCCATGTCCCCACCAGAAAACGCGAAAGAAAAAAGAGATTTCGCCCGATCGCACCGAAGCTGGCGACTGTGATCAAAGAGAAAGCCAAAATAAGAATCCCATAAATTTCAAAAATCATTTCCTT
>JANWJM010000109.1 GCA_025449475.1 Thermoactinomycetaceae bacterium | reverse complement strand
CCATCCACAGATGAATCATCATTTTGTGGATAACTTTTTTTGTCCTTCCTCTTCTATCCACAGCTTATCCACAACTTATCCACAAATCCACAGGGCGTGGATAAATCGCCTGTGGATAAGTGTGGATATGTGGATAAGTATCTATGTTCCGTTGTAACAAAAGTGATCTTTTGGTATGCTATTCTTGTTTTCAATGTGGATATTTTTGATCCCATTTTTCATTTGTCCACAGCTTGTGGATAAACACTAGAAAAATATATCCACAGGCTGGTTGGAAGTTATCCACAGGCTGTGGATAATGTGGATAAGTATCTTTTTTTCGGAGAGCTCATGACTTTCCACTTGTGGATAATTTTTTTGAGGAGGAAGTGAAGGTGGATCACGTGCAAGAATTATGGGCACAAACATTAAATGAGATTCAAAAAAGTGTCAGTAAACCCAGCTTTGAAACTTGGTTAAAAGCAACAGAAGCGATTGAGCTAGACGGAGATGTCTTAGTGATTGCAGTCCCGAATAATTTTTCACGAGATTGGCTAGAATCACGTTACGCCAACATTATTCGTCAAAAATTAAAAGCGGTTACAAACAAATCGATCGGTGTGAAATTCATCAGTCGGGAAGAAGAAAAGTTAACCCATGTAGCAAAACAAAGTGATCCAGATTCAAGCTATAAAACCCAACTGAATCCTCGCTATACATTTGATACCTTTGTGATCGGACAAGAAAACCGATTCGCACATGCTGCCTCACTAGCTGTTGCAGAAGCACCTGCCAAAGCCTACAATCCGTTATTTATCTATGGAGGGGTGGGCTTAGGCAAGACCCATCTTATGCATGCGATTGGTCACTATATTTTGGATCTTCATCCAAGAAGTCGAGTAGTTTATTTGTCTTCTGAAAAGTTTACCAACGAGTTCATTAACGCCATACGAGATAATAAGGCGGTTCAATTTCGTAATAAATACCGATCAGCGGATATTTTACTTATCGATGATATTCAATTCCTCGCACAAAAAGAACAAACACAAGAAGAATTTTTTCATACATTTAACGCTCTACATGAAGAGAATAAACAAATTGTTATCTCAAGTGACCGACCACCGAAAGAGATTACGCGACTCGAAGATCGACTGCGATCGCGTTTTGAGTGGGGATTGATCACAGATGTCCAACCCCCCAATCTAGAAACACGCATTGCGATCTTGAGAAAAAAAGCAATAGCTGATAATCTTAAGGTTCCAAATGAAGTTTTGGTGCTCATTGCAGATAGCGTCAGTACCAACATCCGCGAACTGGAAGGTGCATTGATTCGAGTGGTCGCCTACTCTGCACTTGTCAATCAACCCATCACCCCAGAGTTAGCCTCAGAAGCACTGAAAGAAATCATATCAAACAACGTCCCACAAAAAGTAACCATCCAAGATATTCAAAATGAGGTTTGTAACTACTACCGACTCCGCGTAGAAGATTTAAAGAGTAAAAAAAGAACCAAGACCATCGCTTTTCCAAGACAAATCGCGATGTATCTTTCGCGAGAATTGACTGATTACTCTCTGCCGAAAATTGGTGAAGATTTTGGGGGAAGAGATCATACGACGGTGATTCATGCACATGAGAAAATTTCACAAAATCTTAAAAAGGATCCGCTATTACGGGAAGCGATTCAAAAAATAAAAAGCCGACTTCAAAGTCCTTAAATCCATGCTTTGTGGATAAGTGCCCCTTCATTGTGGATAGATTGTGGATAATTAGCCATTCTTATCCACAATCTATCCACAGCCTAATCCCACATTTGACAAGGGTTTGTCCCTCTTATCCACAGTATCCACAGGTCCTATTACTACTACTACTATCTTTATATTTAATAAATATATATGAACTCTTCTATGACGAGTTTCCGACTTTGTCCTTATTTCTTATAATTGTCAGTGTTTTCTTTGCATGCTACAATAATAAGAGAAGGCGAACATACGAGCGTATTTTAGCCTTCGATGGAAAGAGGGGTGAACACCTACTCCCATCAGTAGGTGGTAGATTTCATGAAATTCCGTATCAATAAAACCGTTTTAACCGATGCCGTTTCACAAGTCTCCAAAGCCGTTTCTCAAAAAACAACGGTTCCTATTTTAACAGGAATAAAAGCTGTTCTGGATGAACAGGGATTATACCTAACGGGAAGTAACTCCGATATCACCATCCAAGTCTTTGTGCCGATCCAAGACAAAGACCAGAAACAAATTATTGTCGAAAAAACAGGAAGCATCGTCTTACCTGGGAGAGTATTTTCGGACATTATTCGCAAACTTCCCGGAAATCGAGTAGAATGGGAAGTTAGTGAAACAAACCAGATCATTATCTGTTCTGAACAAGCACGTTTTGAATTGATTGGTTTGGATGCGGATGAGTACCCGAGCCTACCACACATATCTACACACCAATCTTTCCGGATCCATACCAATTTACTACATACCATGATCCGACAAACCCATTTTGCCGTCTCGGCCGATGAGGCCAAGATGGTTTTAACGGGTGTGCTTTGGCAATTATCATCTGGTAAACTTACGTTTACTGCAACAGATGGACACCGCTTGGCAAAAAGGGAGGCTCAGATTGAGGGTGCGAATGATTTTACGTTGACAAATATTATCGTTCCTGGAAAAAGCATGTCGGAATTGGCCAAGACCATCCAGGATCTTGAAGAGCAAGTGGATATTCAAGTAGCAGATAATCAGCTTTTGGTGAAAACGGATCGAATTCAGTTTTATACTCGCTTGATTGAAGGAAAATATCCCGAGACCAGTGATTTTATTCCTAAAGATTGGAAGACAGAAGTGGTTGGTTCGACGCGTGAATTAATTCAATCCATTGATCGAGCATTACTGATTAATCGAGCTAGCCATGATCATGTGGTAAAATGGACAATAAAAGAGGGAAATATAGAAATTACATCGGTATCACAAGAGATTGGAAAGGTGACCGAGCAAATTCATACACAGGTCGATGGATCACCAATGGAAATCTCCTTTAATCCTCGATACATGATGGAAGCATTACGTTCGATTGATCGGGAGGAAGTACTCATTCAATTTAAGGGCACAATGGCTCCCTTTACGATCCAACCCAAAGAATATCCAGATACGCTCTATTTGATTTTACCCATTCGAACCCATTCGTAATCCCTGAGGAGGGACATTGATGCAGAAGGTAAAAATAAAAACTTCATACATTACCTTGGGGCAACTCCTGAAAAAAATCGAGCTGGTTGGTAGCGGAGGAGAAGCAAAGCTCTTTTTACAAAACGGGCTTGTAAAAGTAAATGATGAAACTGAAGTGAGACGAGGAAGAAAAATCTATCCTGAGGATCAGGTTCAAATTGAAGGTTATGGAAATGTTCAGGTCTTCACAGCATAAATATCCCCCTTTCAAGCTTTTTGTGGAACAGTTAGAGCTCAAACAATATCGCAATTTACAGCCGCTCCATCTTACATTTTCAGATGGCTTACATTTTTTTATTGGACCCAACGCACAGGGGAAAACCAATCTCTTAGAGTCTTTATATGTTGTAGCCATCGGCAAGTCTCATCGTACGCGTTCACACAAAGAGTTGATACAGTTTGGGCAATCCATGGCGAGGATTCGACTGGTTGTAAAACGAAGAGGGGAATCTGACCGAATCGAGGTGATGATTTCCCAAAAAGGAAAGAAGATCAGCAAGAATGGCATTGAACAAAGAAGATTGAGTCAATATATTGGAACCTTGCCGACGATCATGTTTGCTCCCGAAGATTTGGAGCTCGTAAAAGGGGGACCATCCGTTCGGCGGAAGTTTCTAAATATGGAAATTGGACAAGTTAGTCCTCATTATCTGTCGGACTTGTCGACGTATAATCAATTAATTCAGCAACGAAATCACTTATTGAAACAAGCTCCATCTTCGAAGCCCTATCAGACAGAGTTGCTTGATGTGTTAGATGATCAGATCGTTCCAATCGCCGGGCGTATTTGGAAAAAGCGGATTGGATTTTTAAAAGATTTAAATCGATGGTCTTCGGATATTCATCAACAAATTTCGCAGCAGAAAGAGGTGCTGCATCTTCATTATCAGTCATCCATCCCTCTCCAAACAGATATGAAAGAGGAAGAAATTCAAGAACTGTTCAGGCAGGAGATCAAACGGGTGCGGAAGAAAGAAGTTTCACAAAGAGTTACCTTGTTGGGACCGCATCGCGATGATATACGTGTGAAATTAGGCGAGATCGATGTCAGTACATTTGGTTCACAAGGTCAGCAACGGACAGCAGCACTATCTTTGAAGTTGGCGGAAATCGACTATATTTATCAAAAGATGGGTGTTTATCCCATTCTTTTGCTGGATGATGTATTATCAGAGCTGGATGATTTCCGTAAAAACTACTTGTTTCGGGCGCTTCAAGGACGTGTACAAACATTTGTGACTGCGACAGGTTTGGATGGAATCGATTCTGAATGGGTGAGAAAATCAAAGGTTTATCGGATCAAACAAGGAACAATTACTGAACAGGGGTGAACAAATGTTTATTCATCTTGGTGGGAACCGGATGATTTCGGTAAATGAGGTGATCGCGATTATTGATGCGACAGTTCGAAAATTTCCATTTACGAATAGTCCTTTTTTTACGCATGCTAAGCGGCGTGGATGGGTTGAGACCATTTCTACGGAAGAGATTAAATCGTATGTGATCACGGACTATAAAATTTATGCTTCACCCATATCATCGTTAACGCTAAAAAAGAGAGCTCGCCTTTGTCAAAACACTCCCCCAAACACATACGTCAAGAACTCAAGGAAGTAGGTGATTGAGTGACGGTTCAAAATATAAAAAAATATGATGAAAAACAGATTCGAGTGTTAAAAGGGCTTGCTCCTGTTCGTAAAAGACCGGGTATGTATATCGGAAATACCTCCAGTCAAGGTTTGCATCATTTGGTTTGGGAGGTTGTCGATAACAGTATTGACGAGGCATTGGCGGGTCGGTGTGACACCATTCAAGTGGTCATCCATCCCGACAATAGTATCACTGTGATCGATAATGGGAGCGGAATCCCTGTCGGCATTCATCCAGAAGAGGGACGTTCAACGGTTGAGATTGTGATGACTTATCTGCATGCTGGTGGGAAATTTGATGATGAAGGATATAAATTTTCAGGGGGACTCCACGGTGTAGGTGTCTCAGTGGTGAACGCTTTATCCGAATGGTTGATGGTCGAGGTGAAAAGAGAGGGAAAAATTCACACCCAAAAGTATGTACGGGGAGTTCCGGTAAGTGATTTACAAGTTACGGGTGTGACAGATGAGACCGGCACAAAGGTGACGTTTAAACCTGATCCTGAAATTTTTACAGAAATCACAAAATTTGATTATACCATCCTACAAAATCGCTTGCGCGAACTTGCGTTTCTCAATCGTGGGGTCAAAATCATTTTGGTGGACGAACGAGAGGAGGAACCTCGCTCAGAAGAGTTCCAATTTGATGGCGGCATCCGCTCGTTTGTTGAGTATCTCAATCGCAATCGTGAGGTTTTGCATTCTCCCCCGATCTATATCGAGGGGACAAAAGAAACGGTGATGATTGAGGCGGCATTACAATATAATGATTCCTTTAATGCACGCATTCAATCATTTGCGAATAATATTCATACGCATGAAGGCGGAACGCACGAATCAGGGTTCAAGTCAGCTTTAACGCGGGTGATTAACGATTATGCCCGCCGAAACAATCTACTGAAAGATCAAGAAAGCAATTTAACCGGCGATGATGTCCGCGAAGGGATCACCGCGGTGATTAGTGTGAAAATTTCTGATCCTCAATTTGAAGGACAGACCAAGACAAAGCTTGGAAACAGTGAAGTAAGAACGGCAACTGAACAATTGATTGCGGAACATCTGCAATCTTTTCTGGATGAAAATCCGAACGTCGCGAAAAAAGTGATTGGAAAAGCGATTACAGCCTCGCGGGCTAGAGAAGCAGCTCGAAAGGCACGCGAATTGACCCGAAGAAAAAATGCACTAGAGGTCAGTTCATTGCCAGGAAAACTGGCTGATTGCACATCCAGAGATCCTGCAAATAGTGAATTGTATATCGTGGAAGGGGATTCCGCTGGAGGTACAGCCAAACAAGGTCGTGATCGAATGTTCCAAGCCATCCTTCCGTTAAAAGGAAAAATCCTCAATGTTGAAAAGGCAAGACTTGATCGTGCATTATCCAATGATGAGATTCGCACCATTATCACGGCACTTGGCACGGGTATTGGTGAAGATTTCTCGATTGAAAAGGCGCGTTATCGGAAAGTGATAATTATGACCGATGCTGATGTAGACGGCGCTCATATCCGAACATTGCTTCTCACCTTTTTTTATCGTTATATGCGCCCCTTGATCGATGATGGGTATGTCTTTATTGCTCAACCGCCTCTCTATAAGATTACACAAGGAAAAACCATTCGCTACGCTTATAACGAAAAGATGAAAGAAGAAGCAATCCACCAGATGCAAGGCAAAGGGAAAATTGATATTCAACGGTACAAAGGTCTAGGGGAAATGAATGCAACACAATTGTGGGAGACCACGATGGATCCGGATAGTCGCACATTGTTGCAGGTCTCCTTGGAAGATGCACAAGCTGCGGATGAAATCTTTGAAATGTTGATGGGGGATCGAGTGGAGCCACGTCGGAATTTTATCCAAGCTTATGCCAATCAAGCAAACTTGGATGTTTAGTGACTGGGAGTTGAATAGTTATGTCTG
>JANWJM010000108.1 GCA_025449475.1 Thermoactinomycetaceae bacterium | reverse complement strand
CGACTGCCATTTTGACATTTTCCCAAATATTCAAGCTTGACGTCCTCCTCTCTCCTTGGAAGAGAACGGATATTCAACAATTTCTCCATCACGAAGAACAATTTGTCGATCTGCCCGTGCTGCCACTTCTGCATCATGAGTGATCATGACGATGGTCCTACCTTCTTGGTGAAGCTCATCAAAAAGATCGAGGATATTCTTACTGGCAACAGAGTCCAAGTTGCCGGTAGGTTCATCAGCGAGTAGGATCAATGGCTCCGTCACAATGGCTCTTGCGATTGCAACTCGCTGTTGCTGTCCACCCGATAACTCATTTGGACGATGGTGACGACGATCTTCTAATCCTACACGCTGCAACGCCTCTTGTGCATTTTTTTCGCGTTCTTTCTTAGAAAATCCTCTATAAATCAAAGGAAGTTCTACATTTTTCTGCGCATTCATCCGCGGTAACAGCTGAAACTGCTGAAAGATAAAACCGATTGTCTGATTTCGAAGAGCCGCTAATCCAACCTCATCCTCTTGTGAAACATCTTTTCCATTGAGCCGATAAACGCCTTCCGTCGGTCGATCCAGGCAACCAAGAATATTCATCAAGGTCGATTTCCCTGAACCGGAAGGACCCATAATTGAGACATACTCTCCCTCTTTAACAGAGAGATGAATATTTTTTAAGACGGGAATCGTCATCTCTCCTACTTGATAGGACTTTGATACACCTTGCAGTTCGATCATTCGACGGTCACTTCCGCTCCATCGACCAATGTAGGAGAGGGATTCTGAATCACTTTCTGTCCTTTCTCCACTCCGGAGCGAATCTCTACCCATTGCTCGTTCCTCGTTCCAACTTTGACCGATGTTTTTACGGCTTTTCCATTTTTCACTATAAACACAAAGGACTGGTTTCCTTCCTGTTTGATTGCTGCTTGAGGCAACACTTGCGCTTGTTTGGACGAGGTAATAATCTCTACAATCAGATGAGCGCCGATTTTCATCGGTAACTGATCATCGGCAATCACTTCAATGGGATAACTTACCTCCGTATTTTGATTTTGTGAAGGAACTTGGGGTTGATTTTCTATAGGAACCCATCCAATATTCGCAACTCTCCCTGTCCATCTACGATCGGGGAGTGTTTCAGATAAGAGATAGACTTTCTGATCCTTTTGGACTTTCAATACATCATATTCCGATACCTTTGCGTCAACCTTGAGGGAATCGAGATCTTGAATCACCACGATTGGTTCTGCATTTACACCCGAACCGGCATTTTCATCGACTTTCACTACAACGCCGTTTTGTTTGCTAGTGACAATCAGTTGATTCTGTCTTTTCTTTGCCTGTTGCACCTGTTTGTTTGCCTGCTCTAATTCCAATTGGGCGAGCTTTATTTGATCATCAATGCTGCCTGCGCCCTGATCTCCTGCTACTGGTGATGGTCGTTCCCCTCTGGATTTCTGTTTTTTCAAGGATTGAATCTTTAACCGCGCTTGTTTCGCGGCTAGATTGGCTTGTTGTCTTTCTCCTTGTATTGCTGGATTCTCATATTCGATTAACTTGGTTCCCTTCTGTACCTTTTGACCCTCTTTCACCCAAACTTTTTTCAATTCACCGCGTTCCGGTTGTAAGTAGACCGTCTGTTTTTTGGTTGAGGAGATCGTGCCAGACAAGGTTAATTTTTCTTCAATCCGTTCCTGCTTCAGTTGGGTCAGTTTGACGGTTTCAGTCTCCTTCGCATTGACCACAGATAAGACAACCATAATCACAATGAGCGTCACAATCCCAGTCGCAATCCAAACTTTCTTTTTCTGCACAGAAGTGAATTCCTCCATTTTTTCAGTTGGTTTTATTGACTAATCAAATAGGCAATCACCTGTAAGGCAACCATCAATACAAAAGCTACGACGGTAATAACCCATGATTTTCTAGAAGATAATTGTGCAACCTCTTCCAAGCCCAATTTTAGCAAAATAAGCGTCCAAAAAATAAAAAGATCAAATCCGATCAAAATAGCTTTTAACAAACCATTGGTAATGGGCAACACGCCAGCTAGACTTGTTGGGGATATCTCCGGATTTCCGTTTGCAGCAGCCACTGTAATCGCATGTACAAGAATTGCTAAAACGGAGATAGTATAGATGTGGACTTGAAACGAGAAAAGTTGACGAAACGTCACTTTTTTATGTTTCATGAAGAAGAAAATGCACTTCAGAAACACTGTCCACAAAAGAGGGAATAAAAAGGCAGATACTCCTCCCATGATGATCACTGTAGCGAAATTTATCTTTTTGATTAACTCCATGGTTGCTTGCTGCTCAGCCTCCGGCAACGCTTGAATCTCTTGAGGCATTTGTTTGTTGATCAATTCCAGAAATTTTGGATCATTTACCTGATAATACCCAACCACCCCAAATAAAATGAGGCTAACCACAAATAATATGATGGCAGTGCCCCAAAAGATGGGTTGATTTCTGATCCGCTTCAATGTCTCGATGGGTGAAACGACGATACCAACAATGGTCGGTTTCTTTAATTCAGTAGAATGAGTCAATCGCAAAACACCTTTCTGTTCATGAGGTATTCTCCCACTGTATTTTATTTTTATACTCTCTTCTAAATATACTCATTCATTTTATATAGTACCTGAATAGGAAAAAAATCATCAAGTCAATTGACGAGAAAAATAAAAAGAGATTACGAAAACGGTGATTTCCCTATTGCCATAAAGCTCATGCCAGTCATAATGACTAAAAATATGGCTAAACCAAAGTATGCTAACCCATATTTTAAACGGGTCATCGGCGCGACTTGGTAATATTGTTCCTGCCCGGAAGAATCAGGCGTAAACCGGAACACAAAGAACATTTCTAACTGGTCATCCTCCCTTTGAGTCTGCACCAATTCTACTTCATGAACCATCCCATTGAATCGACCACCCGGCAGGCGAGCAATCCGACCAACCCCTGGATAGAGAATATCGATCCATTCATCGCGCGTATCCAATGTACAATGTTGGATAAAAGAGAGTGTTCGTTGATGCTCCTCACCGGGAATAAAACTGCCAGAATCGGTAAAAAGCTTCTCGGGAACCTTCTCCCGCACTGTTATCTCTTGCATGACATTCTTTCTTCCACGCACATTTGCCCACATTTCCAATAAAAATAAACCAAATACCAACAACAATACAAAACTTCTAGTTAAAAGAATCAAAACAACGGCTAGAATGACACCGACTACCCAAATCCATCGCGAGACAGCCACCACGATTCTCCCACCATCTAAAGGTCGAATGGGGATTAAGTTAAATAAATTGATAAAAAAGCCGACTAAAGCGACAGCGTAGAAAACTTCCATGCCGGTGAGAACCCCTAATCCATAACTAACTAAGGCTCCAATGGTTCCTAATAAGGGACCTCCATAAGCGATATACGCTTCTGTCACTGCGTCTTGTGGCATTTTCTTCATCGTAATCAATGCGCCTAAAAAAGGGATAAATGCTGGAGCTGTAACGGGGAGATTTTTACGCTTGGCCGCCCACACATGACCCATCTCATGAATAAAAATCATCACGACCAAACCGACCGCAAACCACCATGGGTAAAGAATAGCGTAGGCAAAGACCGATATACCCATGGACAGAAGGGTTCCACCAAACTTACTAAACTTTAATAAGGGCAAAATCGATTTTAACTTTGACAGAATTCCAATCGCTAAGATTCCTATCCATGAGAATCTTCTCCAGAATCCCTTCGTGTCGTTCCTTTTGCTATTCAAAAAAGATCCTCCTTATGCAGATGAAACCAGTTGCTTAATGGTTTTATCGATTTCTTTAATCGTAGGTCGCTTTTCAGCATCAAAGGAAAGCGAGCGCATAACCAAATTATCCAGTTTTGGTGGGCAATTTGACATGAACTGATGCAATGGAGGAATTTTCAATCCATTTGACATTGGCGACTTCCCTGTTAGCATTTGATATAAGAGTGCTCCTAATCCGTAAGAATCATACAACTGATCGACTTCTTTACTCGGTTGAGTAAATACCATCCCTTTTGGTAAATAGCTTGTCGGTCCACCGTATAAAAAACGAAGTTTCTCCTCCCGACTCACAATAATATTTTGTGGATGAACAATTGCAAATTGATTTTCCTCATATAAATGGAGTAGATTATCGACAACTTGCTGAATCATTCGAAGCACTCTCGGTAAGTCCAAAGGAAAATACTTTTTTATATAATGTACCAAAAGATTTCCTTCTAAGCGTTTGTAAACTTGATACAATACACCATCCTCAATAAATACCCTCTCGAGCGGAAAAAAGATTGCCTCATTACGATGATACAGCTTTTCGATCCAATCCTTTTGCTCCGATCGGGGTTCAAATCGTTGAAGATCCAGACCATGTATAAAATAGGTCTGTCTTTCTTTCTCTTTCTGTTGAACTTCTGTATAATATAGGACGCCAATGACAAATGGAAACGAATTTATGATCTGGTATTTGTTATCGATCCTCTCACCATACGTTTTCATAACCATTTTCAGCCCCCTTGTTCCATATTACCATGAAAGTAACCTGCGATATCTGGATGAATAATATTTTATGAGAAGGTGAAGCGATTGTCTTTTCAAACGATTGGACTGCATCCGGCTACCATACAAATATTCCAAAACATCTTAAAAAATGATCGGCTAGCCCATGCATACATCTTTTATGGAAAAGTAGAAGACAAAGAGAAAGTGGCGCTTGCATTTGCCAAAGCCATCAATTGCACACAGGATCGCTTCGATTTCTGTTCCAAGTGCTCCACATGTAAAACGATCGAGCATGGAAATCACCCCGACATTCTTTTGATTCAACCGCAAGGAAGTAGCATTAAAATTGATCAGCTTCGAGAATTGAGAAAAAAGTTTTACTACCAAACACCTACTGGTTTGACTCGTGTTGTGATTATTACAAACGCTGAAAAAATGCGTTTGGAAGCAGCGAATAGCCTACTGAAGCTACTTGAAGAACCTCCTTCACCAATGGTGGTGATCTTGTTGACGGATGCCATTCAATCCATCTTACCAACTATTCAATCCCGCTGTCAGAAGATTCGACTATTTCGTCATCCCCTCGAACATCGGATAAAAAACCAACTCAAACGCGGGAATGATCGTCATCTTGCAGTCATCTCAGCCCACTTGCACCATGAACATCAATTCTCAGCGGAAGCGTTTGAACATCTCTGTAGCACCGCTATTCATCTGTCTGAACAGATTTTATCCAATGCACTGGATGATGCATTGTTTACGGTCCTCGATTGGTGTCAATCACAACCATCCGAACATACTCTTTATTTGTTAGATGTGCTTCTTTATTGGCTGCGAGACCTCATATATTTTCAAGCCACTGGAAAATGTCAAGTGTTTGCGCATTGGTATTCGATGGTTGGCATACAAGCCGCACATCCCAGAAGCCTGATCCTCTTGGCGATTGAAAATGTGATGATCGCAAGACGATTGTTTGATAAACCCCAACTCCGACCTCAAGATATTCTTGAGCAAATGGTTCTTGCCATTCACCGCAAAGAATTGAGCCAAGCAAATGGTTGGCAACTGATCGCATTATGAATAAACAAAATAAAAGACAGAAGTTTTCATCCCTCTGTCCTTTTGTTGATATGAAATTAGAAAAAATTTCTTATTAAGTTATAAATGATGAAGATAGACATGACAAAAGCAGTGATCCAAAAATACCCAAAAACTAAGATTACACTTACTAACCAAGCTCCCGCAGCACCTAATCGTTCTTTCAATTGTGCAAATATGTAAGCGAAGTCTGTCTTGGGCGTCTTGTTTTGATAGGCTTTTTGGTAAATTCGGTACTTCGGAGTCAGAGCTGATACGATATAGATGAAGGGCAACCCAATAAAAACGAAATTGAGAACACTTGGATTTACATATTGTGTATAGATCAGAAATATGAAGCTCAACGCCGCCATGATCCAACTGCCTGTAAATTGTCGCCCTTTTCTTTTTTGAATCTCTCCTTTGTGTTGTTGCAATCGATTTCGCAACTCTGAATCGTCAAAGGGAATCTGTATCGCACGATTGATATAAGCATCAGCCAAGGAAAGGTCGGTTCTACGAATTGGATAGATGCCAGGAGAAAGGTAGGGATGATCCCGATAGATGGTGATCCAATTTTTAAACGCAGATTTCTCATAGGCTTTCGCCAATTCAATCTGGTATACTGGATTTTCAGGCGCTACTCGATAACACTGTTCAAGCAATGGCAATCCATTTTGAACTTGATCCAAATCGACCATGAGCATGCCCACTTTAAATCGATAGTGGATATCATCTGGCTTTAATGAACTAGCTCGTTTGAATTGTTCCAATGCTCGCGCTTGATTGCCTAGCTTTTCAAAAACTTCGCCTAAGTCATAGACATATTCTGGATTTTCCGGTTCCAAATCACTGGCTTTGACAAACGGTGCAATCGCCTCATGATAATTTCCCAATTTGAACCGACAATGCCCAACTAAAGACCAAACTTCTGCTCGATCACTCACCTCTTTTGAGAGTTTCTCCGCTAAGAACAACGCATCATTTACACTTCCCGAAGAAAGAAGTTCCTGAGCCTGCTGAATCATCTCTTCAATTGTTTCAGGGGACAGCTCTTCTACTTTCTCTTTGGTTGCCGTTACTTGATCAGTTGGAGTGCTTTCGTGAAATGACGATGAATACGAAGTCTCTTCTGTATTCGTTGCAATTATGCCGATCGAACGACGTAATTGTTTGTCGTATTCCTTCCTTTTTTCTTCATCCAAAAGAATTTCTTCTGCTTCTTCAAGCAAACGCACCATGCGTTCGGCTTCTTGTCTTCGTTCCATTTGAGGTGCGTTTGTACGATGAGACCATAATCTCATCAGTTGATAAATTGTCTTCTTAATCTCTTCCTGAGAAGCGGATGGAGAAAGATTACATATCTCATAATAATTTAGCATCATTCTTACTTTCCTTTAATTAGATTTTTAGCTTATCGCCAATTTACCAACTCGAAGCTGTTTCTCTTTCACTTCCTCTTCTGTCAAATTGGAAGTACGCTCGATATCCAACTCGCCGATTAATTCATTTTTGGTTGAATCGATGACCGAAAGATGAATAATTCCATCACTGTCATATTCAAAGATAACTTCTAATGGTGCTCCTTTTGGATAGGGAGGCAAGTCAATCATGCCTTCACCCACGATTTTCACATAGTCTAGATTGGTGTCTTCTCCCTCTGTTACTTGAATATGTAGTTGAGTTTGATAATCAATCGTTGTCGTATAGTGCCCACTGACGCGCGCAGGAATGGTG
>JANWJM010000107.1 GCA_025449475.1 Thermoactinomycetaceae bacterium | reverse complement strand
TCCTCCTAAAGACTTATTAAAATTTGGCTGACCTATTTTTATTTTGAAGAAGAATCAGGGAGATATTATCCGTTCCACCTGCATTTAGAGCTAACTCGATTAATCGATCAGCTTTTTCTTCTAAACTGATGGAGGTAGAGGATAACACCCAACCAATATCACGATCATCAATCATCGACGTTAATCCATCTGAACACAGAAGAATAATATCATCCGTCTTCCATGGATTATCGCTAATATCAACATCTACTTCTTCTGCAGTTCCTACCGCTCTCGTAAGAACATTTCGTTTGGGGTGATGATATGCTTCCTCTTCAGAAATTTGACCATTTTTTATTAAAAGATTAACAAATGTATGATCCTCTGTCATTTGATAGAGACCATTGTTATGCAGAAGATATGCTCGACTATCTCCTACATGTGCAACAACAATCCCTTTCGGATCGACAACAGCAGCCACAACTGTTGTACCCATGCCATTTTTATTCTTTCCATGTTTCATTTTGGCTTGAGCAAGCTTATAAACTTTTTCATTGGCTTTTCCAATAATCAAAGAAAGGTAATTGCCTCGTTCTTCCGTGGTAAGTTTAGCGGAGATCTTTTTGGCCTCTTTTTCAAAGATTTTTACAGCTTCCATACTGGCAACTTCCCCAGCATCATGACCACCGAGCCCATCGGCTACAACCGCGAGAACCATTTCATCGGACATACGAAACAATCCAAGACTATCCTCGTTATGATCACGCACTTTTCCAACGTTCGTTCGCTGGACAATCTCCATTTTTCGGCCACCCCTTTCGTTTCTCGATATGCGTAACACCACATTCCAGAGGGAAATTGATTTGTGAATAATAGCACAAAAGGAAAACCGAATGTCGTATTTGATTTTGATCTTCATTGACTATTGGTGCGTCCCTATCATGTATCTTGTTGGGCGAGGTATTATTGTAAAATAATTCCGATAATGAATCAATCGATAAGAACTACCACGTGCATCAATATGTAAACCATTTGGATCCATAACAGTACCGCTATGACCGCACCTTGTTCTGTTCGCATGCTTCTTCCAAACCCATTTCCTCAAACTTCTTCTGGTTATCCAAACCCTATGAACACGAAACCACAAGTGTGCCCTCTAATTGGATCATTTTAGGAGGACCCTTAGAGGTTCAAAAATGATATAAGTAGTCTTCTTTTGTCCATTCCTGATACTGAGTTTATGCAAGTGGTCTCGTTTTATCTCTTACTTTTATCATCGATGATGACAATGAGTAAAAACTTTTCTTATTATATCAATGTTAGATACGAATGAAAAGAGAATATACAAGAACTTTAAGATTTCACCTTAATTCAAACTTGTTCCCTCTCGACGCAGATAGACTCGATATACAACATCGATGGGGATTTGATCAAACTGCTGACGCCAATTGATCGACTGATAGATTGGATAATGATAGGCATGGACATAACGACCAAACTCGAAAATATCGAGCTTCCATTCTTTTTGTGCTTTTGTGATCAATCGCTTGGCTTGTTGTTCATAATAGCGCTGAATCTGTTGTTCAAGCATTTGATTTTGTTCATTTTTCTTTTCTTTTTCGCGACAAGTCTTCTCTGTTAGCTTCCCTTCAACTTCCACGTGAATATGAAGACTCGGTCCTTCTGAAACACGAATTTTCCGTTTTACATTCATGGGGTGAAATTGAAACACACCATCCTTCTCTGGGCACGGGACTAAGACCTTTTGTCCGACTCTCTCTTCGCGCAACTGCAGAAGAGGAACGGTTTCATCTGGAGACAATGTTCCAATCATACGATCTTTCTGAAAAACTGCAAGTCCCAACCAGCGAAACTTCCCTTCTTCCAAACCAATATAATTCAAAATCGGTGCTTCCCTCGTTGGACTGGAAAGAGAGACCAACAGATCATGCAAGCGAAAAGGGATAGTGACCTCCGATTGTTCACCGGCTTCAAGCATATTTCGTATAAAAATTGACTTGATTTCTTCCATTTCTGTACCGCTTTCTAAAAACGTCTTGCTTTTTCCTTTTGTAACCACGGGATACAACCGCCGTTGAAGATTGGGGTCTCTTCGAATCATATCCAATACTTCTTGGATGCCAGCATGAGACTGCTCTTCTCCAAATAATATCATTCCGAGATACCCTAAGAAGAGGCTTTTATCCAATTTCTCATTCATCTTGCTCAACGCATCCGACAATGTCCGACCCTCTTGGCTATAGACTTGGAATGCACCTCCGGCACCCGAGGTAGCACCTCCCGCAATATTTGTTGCGATCGGAACTTCAATCGAAACTTGTAAACCTTCCTTTTTCCGATCAATCGCCATTGCGACCGCTAATTCACGATCTTCCAATTCTCGGCGATCCCAACATCCCGTAATCAACAAAGAAAGAACAAGCGTTATCACGAGACTATGGAGTAGCGGACGATTCATAATTCTTCCCTCGCTTTTTACGCATCCAAGCGATGACGACTAAAAAAATCGGAATGGTTAAATCCATCGCGAAAATATACTTTCCAACTTCACTGATCCAATGAGTCAATTGCTTCAGACTCTGTGGAGTCATCGATAAAACAAAAATGACTGGGATCCAGAAGATCGAAATCCATTTTCGAGCTGTAGGTTTCAGCGCCAATTTTCGTCGAACCAATTCAACCAAGGCAAAATAGACATTGGCTAAGGTCGTAAAGTTGGCAACCACCCACAATGCAATCGTGACCGATTCAAGTCTTTCGAAAATTTGAAACGGCATCCGAATCAGTTTTACAATCTCCAACGTGGGCAATGTTAAGCGATTCATCTCATTGACTCCAAATACACCTAGTGTTGTGGAAAACACAAGCCAAAAAATCAGTCCAGATACAAAAATACCAAGCATGTGGGACTGTACTGCCTTATCAGGTTGCTGATAATTTGCCATTAAAATAAAGATGATACTAAATCCTGAGAAATCCGTAATGAGTCCTGTTACAGTTTGTAAGACTTCTCGCCAATTGGCCTGAAAGAGTGGAAGGAAGTTGATCCATTCACCATGTTGAATAAAACTAATAGTGATAAACAATGTCGGGATCAGGATAAAGGGAAACAGCAATTCATTGAATTTCACGATCACCTCTGGCGGATAACTCGCCGCCACCGCAGCTGTCAGAATAAAAACGATCATAATCACGTCCAGTGGTGTATGAGGAAGAATGGTGATCACAACGATCTCACCAAACTCTCTAGTAGTATACGCGACAAGAAACAACCAAAATCCCCCGAAAACGAGAAGAAACGGAATATGAAGCACCTTTCCGACCCATTTGTACCGATTCGAACCAAGAATCTTTTCCGTATATTCGACATACGAATCACGAGGAAACCACTGTCCTAAGAGTGTCATAAAATAAAGAATGATCGCAACGATCGCAACCAAAATTAACATGACCCATATCCCATCACGTCCAGCAATTTCACCCATACTTCGTGGGAACATCAGCACGTTCATTCCCACAACTGTCATTAATACCATTGTAAATGCTTGAAAAGAAGTAATTGAATGTTGTTTCATTGTTCGTTCCCCACTTTCTGCCTCTTTTTATCTTGCGGACGATAGATGGAAGGGCGTCGAATCATAAAGTTCCAAGGAACACGGATAAAGGAATCTTTTAAGTCACGCCATTGAAGTGGACCAAAAGGCGCCATATACGGAACCCCAAATGATTTTAGTTGAGAGAGATGGATGAAGAGTAAAAAGATCAGAATCATGATCCCATACAAGCCAAAGGTCGCAGCAGCAATCATAAATGGAAAACGTAGCAAACGAATGGAGATCGCGGCATTGTAATTGGGGTTGGCATAAGAACTGATCGTCGTTAATCCCACTACGATCACCATTGCCGGAGAAACGAGACCCGCGGTGACAGCCGCTTCTCCAATCACTAATGCCCCGACGATCCCTATAGTTGGACCAATCGGACCAGGCAATCGAATACTGGCTTCACGCAAAATCTCCACACTGAATTCCATCAAGATGGCTTCGACGATCGGAATAAAAGGCACAACTGCTCTTCCTCCCGCCATTGCGATCGCCAATGGATTGGGGATCATTTCGGGATGAAAGGAGACCAAAGCTATATATATCGCGGGTAAGAACAGAGCAATAAACAGACTGATCACCCGGATCACCCGCAGAGCCGTTGAGATTAGATAACGCTCAAAATAATCTTCGGCACTATGATAAAATTGAGTAAACACAGCTGGAGCAATCAGTACATGAGGTGTACCATCAATAATCAACGCCACCTTCCCTTCTAACAAATGCCCCACAACTGCATCAGGTCGCTCCGTATTCTGAATCTGCGGAAAAGGAGACCATACCTGATCCATAATCAATTCCTCGATATAACCTGACTCCAAGACGCCATCAATATTGATCTGCTGAAGCCGTCGTTTGATCTCTTTCACGATTTTAGGATCAACGATCCCCTTTATGTAAAGGAGACCAATATCGGTTTTGGTCCGTCTACCCAATTCTAATAAATCTACGCGAAGATCAGGATCACGTAGACGTCGGCGAATCATCCCCAGACTAACGGTAATGGTCTCACTCATTCCCTCTCGCGAACCCCGTACCACATTTTCCGCGCGTGGGTCAGAGACGGAACGTGTATCCCATCCTCTTGTCCCAATGACCAACCCTTTTGCATATCCATCAATAAACAGAATCGTGTCCCCTGCTAAAATGGCATCAATGGCTTTCCTCATTTCCTTGATGATTGCGGTCTCTCCGATTTGAACCAAGCTTTCAACAGCCGTCTCCCATATATCTGATTTCAGAGTAATCCTCTCCCCTTGTAACATCAAAGGTCGAAGAATAAAGTTATGAATTTGATCCTTCACCACGAGTTCATCGATAAACAAAATGGCTGCTTTCTTGTCGGGATTATATTGCATAGTAAATTCACGGGTTATGAGATCAACCGGCTTTCCCAATATCTTTTGAATAAACTCCACATTTTTTTCCATGCTTTCATAGATCAATACATCCGCTTCAATTTGTTCCAGTTGTTTCTCATACCGCTCATTTAACTTTCTCTTTTTTTTTCGTTCCTTTCGAAATTGTCGCTTGCTCATCTTTATCACCAGTTTTAATTTCTCACTAAAAAGAAAAAACATACATCATAAAAAAAAGATG
>JANWJM010000106.1 GCA_025449475.1 Thermoactinomycetaceae bacterium | reverse complement strand
GCGGCATGATCTTAGCTTCGGCATTTATGAACAATGGAAATTTTGGAACACCGGTCGTTCTTTTTTTATTTGGAATGGATGTTCTGGATATTGCAATTGCTCTTATGGTGCTTCAGTCACTTCTCACAAGTACCGTAGGCGTCTATTTCGCAGCGAAAGGGAGTCCCTCAGCCGATGGAATTCGCTCTGCCCTGAATGCTGTAAAAAAAACGCCCATTGCATACGGAGCGATGATCGGATTGACGTTTCAATACTTAAATGTTCCGCTCTCAAAAACCGTACAGGAAGCTGTTCAACTCGTAGCCGATGGCGCCATTCCCACTATTATGATTCTCTTAGGGATGCAGCTTGCCACGATTGAGTTCAAAAAGATCTCCCTTGCTAAACTCTCTCTATCGCTGTTTATCCGGCTACTGCTTTCTCCTCTTATTGCTTGGATCATCACATTCCTACTACCGGTCGATCCATTGACAAGGCAGATTATGATTCTGATGGCTGCCATGCCCACAGCCGTATACACTACCATCTTCGCTGTTCAATACGATGCCGATCCCAACTTAGTCTCGAGTACAACTTTAGTGAGTACATGCCTGAGTGTAATCACTTTACCTTGGATCTTTCACCTGCTTCTTTAAGACAACCGGGAAGCAGGTATAATGGGCTTTTTTTAAAAGAGGATTGAAAATTTCAGAAGTAAAAATGATCAGAATAAAAACTCAATAAACCTATTTCCTTTTTATCTTTTATATGCTATACTTTGACTAGTCAGAAAGTCTGACACGCCAGCCAACAAGGCTAAGCGAGCCCATGGAAGGGAGTAGACCATGTCTAATAAGTCCAAGGGCAACCCCAACGGGCAAAAACCACCAAAGAAACCCTATCCCCATCTCCCCAACGGCAACCCGTACAGAACGGGGAAAGGGAGTAAGTAACTCCCAGTGAATGACCCCCAGAGGGCATATGCCCTCTGGGGGTCTTCCCTTTTTAGACCCGCTTTGCCCCGATGCTCTCAGAAACACCATCTTTTAATCTCTTTCCCTTTGATGCCGTTTCCTATTTTCAATCTAAATCCCTTCCGCTATAATGAAAGAGTACTAAAAGGAGGAGAAGAATGTCCATAAAAGGAAAAATTACGCTTGAAAACGATGCGGAAATCTTGATTGATTTCTTTCCAGATGCAGCACCCAATACTGTAAAAAACTTTCAATCTTTAGCGGAACAAGGATTTTACGATGGCTTAACCTTTCATCGCGTGATCTCCGGTTTTGTGAGTCAAGGTGGCTGTCCTTTAGGAAACGGGAGAGGTAATGCAGGTTACACGATCAAGTGTGAAACAGAAAATAACCCGCACCGACATATTCCAGGAGCGGTCTCTATGGCACACGCGGGGAAAGATACAGGCTCTTCTCAATTTTTTATCGTTCATGAAAGCCAACCGCATCTTGACGGTGTACATACCGTATTTGGTCAGGTCATTTCTGGACTCGAACATGTCCTCGCGATGAAAGAAGGTACAGTGATGAAGAAAGTAGAAGTTTGGTCCGAAGCGGATGATCGTTAATCTGTATATTATAAAGAGCGATTCCATAGGAATGGCTCTTTTTTTATTGTTCTCCCTCATGACTCCCCGGATTTTAAAATAATAAAGAGATCGATGAAAATTTTAACTCCATGATTTCGAAATAGGCAGATTGGACGGCAATTTCCCATCACATGCAATACTACCAATATTTTTATTATTGATAGTATATTGTATAATAATAAAAGAGCATGATTTTTATCATATTATCTTCTCAGGAGGCCACATATGCATCATCAATTTGAATGGTATCGAAAAATGCAAAAAGAACGTCCTGTCTACTATGATCCCGATTTTCAGCTCAATTTTGGTGCCAAAGGAGCTTGGCATGTCTTTCGCTACAACGATGTAAAGCGAGTCATGAGTGATTACAAAACGTTTTCCGCTCAAGTCGTGCCGATCTCGGATAACCCACTATCCGCCGCTATTAATAATATGGACCCTCCTCATCATAAGTTTCTTCGAACCGTTGTCGCTTCCCCTTTTTCAGCATCTGCTTTAAAACGGTTAGAACCCATGATCCAACAGATTAGTGAGGAACTTCTTACACCACACTTAGAAAATGAACATATGGATCTCGTCAAATACTATTCAACACCCATTCCCATTTACGTCATCGCAAAACTATTAGGTGTCCCCTTCTCAAACATGGAGAAATTTCAAAATTGGGGGAAACGGCTCTCATCCAATTTAGCGGATGAAGATGGAAAGGCTTACTTAGCTGCACTTAAAGAAGTTTCCGATTATTTCTTAGAATTAATCGAAGAAAGAACCGCTCAACCCAAAGATGATCTCATTTCATACTTTATTCAGGCTGAAGTCGATGGACAAAAACTCACACCCAAAGAACTGCTCGCAATGTGTATCGTGATTCTCGTAGCAGGGAATGAAACAACGGTAAACTTAATCGCAAATTCAGTATTAACACTGACCGAACGACCTGAATTGCAAGAGCATCTCCAGCAACATCCGGAAGATTTACCGAAATTCATTAATGAGGTTTTACGTTATCGAGCGCCTATTCAAAGCCTGAATCGAATCGCTTTGAAAGATGTGGAATTGGGTGGTCAACTCATCAAAAAAGGAGACTATATCAATTCTTGGATGGGCGCAGCCAACCATGATGAAACCGTATTTCCCAATCCAGAAGTCTTTGATATTCATCGTAAAAACCTTCATCTAATCAGCTCCTTTGGACATGGCATCCACTTCTGTGTCGGCGCACCTTTGGCTCGATTGGAATCACGCATTGCCCTCGGACATCTGTTAGCAAAAGTTGAGCAGATCCGCCTTCAACCCGATACCCAATTAGAATTCCATGCAAGTACCATACACTATAGCCTTAAAGGCCTCCCGATTTTATTTAAACGCCGAAGCGCTTAAATGATGAATCGATCGATAATAGGAAGAGAAGAGTTTTTGACAAGCAAAAGCTCTTCTCTTCCTTGATCAAATTTCGCTTGTATCCTCCTCTTCGCTTGTATCCTCCTCCCTGAGCTTTAAAAAATTCAGCTCTGTCTGCAAGTCTTGTAGTGCAATAAACAATCTTTCCTTTCGGATGTCGGAGCACTTCTCTGCCACCAATTTTCGCATAGACTCCAAGGAAGCGGATAGTTCGTCTAAATCAGGAGGAGCGTTTTTAGCATTAGGATTATAGTGTCCTCTTTCGATCTCTCTCACTTCGGACCAGTACATATAATAATCCCCAATATCATTTTCTGCCATAATTTTCATAATTTCTTCTCCTTCCGGAGAGTTAATTAAGTTAGTTAATGATTCATAGGTTTCAAAATGGGTTTCAAAAATGATTTGAATCTTGGATAATTCTTCTGGGTAATCCGGGCTTAAATATGTAATTTTATGTAATTCACAATGGTGGACGCCTGGATATGTAAATAAAATGGGGAAAATCTCCTTATCATAGAGCTCCAATACCTTCTCTACCTCTTTAATGTTGCTAAAAATCGACATCATACGAGGCATATTCCATCATCCTTTCTATTAAATGGTGATATAACCTTTAAAATTATATCAATAATAATTTGTTTTAGAAAGTTTTCTATCGGGTTGTGGTCATTTTTGCCCCTCGATATTGATCTCTCACAACAAAAAAAGCGCATAAACTCGCTCGAATGAGTGCGCATATCGGATCTCGTTGATTTACCATATATCTACCCTACACTCTTTATGGAGAGATGGAGAAATGATTTCTTTTATCATATATTTAAAGGGATAAAAAAATATTGAGCAAGAAAGGATATACGATGAACGATTATCTGATAATTAATGCCGATGATTTTGGATTAACACCGGGTGTCAATCGGGGGATTTTGGAAGCTCATCGAAAAGGGATCGTGACCAGCACCTCACTTATGGTCAATACACCAGGCTTCGACGAAGCAGTTGAATTTGCCCAACGTACTCCCTCATTAGGGGTAGGGTTCCACTTTAATCTCACAACGGGGCAACCCCTTACTCCAACTCTCGAACAAATCCCATCACTAGTCGACGACAATGGTTTCTTTCGCTCCTTTCATCCCGGCTTAACACCAAATTGGCAGCAAAACGAGGTGCAAATCGAACTCGAATATCAGTGGCAACGCATCCAACAAACAGATTTGCCTATCACCCATATCGATAGCCACCACTATATTCAACGATTTCCCCAAGTTTATAAACCATTATCCACTTTAGCGCACAAACAAGGGATTCCCATGAGGCATACCTTTGCTATCCAGCCTGTCTCCCAGCCATCCGTTACGGGATTCCATTCCGATCGATCCGCTCTCCCAATCGATCATCCGAAGACCACCGACTATTTTATTGGCGATGAATATTTTCACATCGATGGAATGAAACGTATTCTTAGACACTTGCATCAATTACAACCGGGAGTAACTGAGCTTAATTGTCATCCCGGATATGTGGATCATCTGTTAAAACATCTCTCAAGTTGGCTCCAGGAACGGGAAAAGGAGCTGGATCGCTTCACAAGTAAACCCTTACGAGAAGAAATAAAAAGCCGGAATATCCGACTCATCAACTATCACCAGCTCCATGAATCTCCTTGATTCGTTTCCCTCTTCTATTTGGCTTTTTGATCTTGGAACAACTCTTTTTCACGCCACTTGCCCAATCGATAGTATGCAAACGCAAAACCACTGCTCATCATAAAGCTTACACCCATCCCAAAACCGATACCGATTTCACCGAAGTAATGTGAGAACAACGCGGTGAGTGGAAAACGGAGTATCCAAAACGAAATAATATTTAATATCAGGACTTGGTACATCGCTCCCGCTGCACGTACCACTCCGTTTAACATAAAGTTGATTCCGAGAAATGGATAATAGAGCGCAATAATTTGTAAATAGGTTTTCCCAAACCGCACCGCTTCCGGTTGATCGATAAACAAACGAACACCCAACTCCGCAAACACAATCACCATGATGGCGATTGTGAACATGACCGACAAATTGCTGATGATGCTATACTTGGCAATTTTCGAAACACGCATCCAGTTTCCAGCCCCGATATTTTGACCTGCCATACTGTTGACTGCTGTTGATAGGGCATGAGCTGGTAGCAACAGCAAACTATCGAGCCGCTGAGCTGCGCTAAATCCAGCCACGACAGAACCGCCAAAGCTGGTCACCACTCTCAAAATTGCTGCGGATCCCGCCGATATCACAGCCATTTGTAAGCCAGCGGGGATACCCAATGATAAAATCAGACGCGTCTCCTCCCAGGAAGGGAGTCTGGGAATCGTAAATGGCGCCTTCTTCCATCGCAGGATGTGAATGATCCCGTAGAGTAGGGCAATTCCTTGTGAAGCAACGGTTGCAATAGCAGCCCCGTGTACCCCCCACCCCACAACGGAAATCAAAAGTGGATCCAAGACAGCATTCAAAAGAACAGCAAGCGATACAAACAATAGCGGTGTTTGGCTATCGCCGAGCGCCCGCATCACAGTGCTGATAAAGTTATAGCCAAATAAAAAAAATATTCCAACAAAGTTAATGGTTAAATAAGCTTTCCCCAGTGCAACCATTTCATTCGGTGTGCCAAGAAGTTGAAGCAATGGTTCCACAAATAGAACACCTAAGACTGCGAAAATGACAGAAGCGATTGTCAGGATCACGACAAACGCATTCATATATCGCCTTAATCCTTCTTCGGATCCCTTCCCTGTTTGCTGTGACAAGATGGTTAAGGCGGCATTGTTGATTCCAAGGACAAACGACAAAGCAATAAACAAAATCGTACCAGAAATATTTACAGCCCCAAGTGCATTCGATCCAAGCAGATTGCCCACCCATAAGCTATCAATAAATTGAAAAGAGGCTTGTAACAAGTTTGCTAATAGAATGGGACCCGAAAAGACAATCAGTTGTTTCCAAATATTTCCCTTTGTGAAATCATGCTGATTGTTCTTCACAAAATAACCACCTTCAATTGATAATTTCAAATTATGTCGATTCAGCAAATTCTATTTTCCACGAGCAATTTTTTGGCATGACGATGGACGATGCAAAGAACCAGCCAGTTCGATATGATCCCCATGATCGATCCAACGAAGCAAACAAATCATGACACACCGTTGACTGACCCGTCTTCAGTATATCAGCATATCGATGAGAAATCTGTTCAGTCACTTTGGATGACGCGAGCTTTCTCTCTCAGCAAACATCATTGATTCTACTCTGAACCGTGTCCCTCTTACAAAACACAAAAAACCCTTGATTACTCAAGGGTTTTACTTGGTGCTGACAACAGGATTCGAACCTGCGACCCCTTCATTACGAGTGAAGTGCTCTACCAACTGAGCTATGTCAGCATGGTGGATGGTGGTGGAGGCGAGCGGAGTTGAACCGCTGTCCGAAGATGACGCCACGCAAGCTTCTCCGAGCGCAGTCACTGTATGTTTTCTCACCACACCAATCGCCCAGTGACAGGCCATTAACGCGGCCAGCTACAAATGTTTCGCTTCCCGGTCTGTAGCCAACCGTTCAGCTAGCCTACTTGATCTAAGACCGGCTACTCCACGTAGGCGATGGAGCAACTGGTCCTAGCTGGTATAATTAAGCAGCTAGAGCGAGATTTTCTTCTTGTTTGCCAGTTACATTTGGCTTTTGCGATTTTTACGAGGACGCAACCCCTCGGCTCGCTACTTACGCACGTCCCATCCCCGTCGAATCCCAAAAACGCCCCCTAGGAACGAGTCATACTCTATTATAATATCATACTTCT
>JANWJM010000105.1 GCA_025449475.1 Thermoactinomycetaceae bacterium | reverse complement strand
TTAGCTCTCCTAAGTAAAACCCAGGTCTTTTCACCTTGAGCCCATTCAGTTGAGGAAGTCGGTCGGATACAAGATAGAGATGGGCTCCATAGCGAACAAAAGATTGTTCCATCGGAAAAGGGGTCGTAAATGTTTCTTTCCAAAAAGACTGTAGAAGCTGCTTGGTTCTGTTCGGAAGTGGATCATATTTGGCATAATGCAACTCTTTTACTGAGGGGCCATCCTTTTTTTGTAAGGCCGCAACAAAATGTCCTTCGCCTTGTAACCGATGAGGCCATAGCCTCGCAGTGACAGAGCGATCATCATAGCCGGTTTGATAGTGTTCTTGTTGTGGAACAGGGATCAGCTCAAACTCGGGGTGTTGTGCGAGAAACGATTCGATGACGGATTCATTCTCGATGGTGTTGAAGGTGCACGTGGAATAGACCAGACGACCACCGGGGCGAAGCATTGCAGCAGCAGATGATAAGATATGTTGTTGTAATGCGGCACATTTATGGATCAGGCGGGAACTCCAACGTTTCATGGTATCTGGATCTTTCCGAAACATTCCTTCTCCAGAACAAGGAGCATCGACTAAAATCCGATCGAAAAATTGTGGAAATCGATCAGCAAGTCGTTTGGGTGTTTCATTCAAGATGATGGCATGTGTGACACCTAAACGTTCAACATTTTCTACGAGCACCCTGCATCGTTTGGAGTCAATCTCATTGGCGATCAGCATCCCCTGTCCCTTCATTTTGGCAGCAATTTGTGTTGTCTTTCCACCGGGAGCTGCACAGAGATCAAGAATGACCTCTCGAGGTTTGGGTTCCAGAGCTTCTACAGGTGACATAGCGCTTGCTTCTTGGATATAATAAAGACCTGAAGCATGGTATACATGTTTTCCTGGACGGTCTTCGGGATAGTTAAAATAAAACCCCTCTTTGCACCATGGGATCGATGTTAGTGTAAATGGAACTTGTTTCTTTAACTGTTCGGAATGTATTTTTTGTGTATTTACACGGAGACTACGAATAGATGAATCATGATAAGTGCTGATAAATGCAGGGAATTCAGTTTGCAGTAACTTTTGCATTTGCTTGACGTAATCATCGGGAAGTGGATGCATGGTTTCTCACTCCAATTATGAAAAAATGTGACTGTTCAATTATACCTTATTGTTTATAGATGTTGATAGGAAAAATGAATGGCTCCATCTCGGGGAGAGGGGATATTTCCAAAGGGGAGAAGTTGAGTTATTGTAAAAGAGAGGAAGCGGATCATGGATGTGAACGGCCAATCATTCATTGGGAGGGATTCGTATGGCGGATGACCGGCGAAGATGGATTAAGCAGTATCCATCATCGATTCCACCAACACTGGAATATCCAAAGATCTCATTGACGGATCTATTAAAGATGACAACCGAACGTTATCCAGACCAAGAAGCGATTCTTTTTTTGGGACGAAGCATCACATACCGTTCGTTACTTGATGATGTTTATCGTTTGGCGAACAGTTTAAAAGAGCTGGGTGTGAGAAAAGGAGACCGGGTAGCAATCATGCTTCCCAATTCTCCACAAGCAGTCATCGCATATTATGCTGTTTTGTTGCTTGGCGCAATCGTGGTTCAAGTGAATCCGATGTATACCGAGCGGGAGCTCAAACATCAACTCAATGATTCAGAGGCAGAAAGGATCATTTGTTTGGATTTGCTTTTTGAGCGGGTCAGTCGGGTAAAAAAAGATACTCATCTCAAAGAAGTGATTGTGACAAGTATCAAGGATTATCTGCCCTTTCCAAAAAATTGGTTGTATGCGCTGAAATTAAAAAAAGATGGAATTCGCTCCATTCCGAACGAGAATGATGTTTATCGTTTTATGACGTTACTTGAAAATGGTTCTACTCAACCTGTTTCAGCTGAGATCGATGTAATGGATGATTTGGCCTTAATCCAATACACAGGAGGTACAACGGGTCTCTCTAAGGGAGCGATGCTGACCCATTTTAATCTTGTGGCCAATGTGTATCAGGTGGCTTCGTGGTTCTATAAAGCCAAGCCAGGAGAAATAAGGATATTAGGGGTTCTCCCTTTTTTTCATGTCTATGGAATGACCACCGTGATGAACTTTGCTGTGCAATCGGCCGGTACGATGATCTTGGTGCCCAAGTTTGAGACGGATCAATTGTTGAAAACGATCCATAAATATCAACCTACTCTATTTCCAGGATCTCCGACGATTTATGTGGCACTTGTCAATCACCCTCGGATTCATCGTTATGATCTCTCTTCGATTGACGCTTGTATTAGTGGATCTGCACCACTTCCACTAGATGTGCAAGAGAAATTTGAACATCTTACAAAAGGTCGTTTAATCGAAGGGTATGGCTTAACGGAGACCTCTCCTGTGACGCACGCCAATCTCATTTGGGATCGGGTTAAAAGTAGTACGATTGGGCTTCCTTGGCCAGATACCGATTGTCGCATTGTCGATATAGAGACAGGAGAAGAACTTTCACCAGGCGAAATGGGTGAGTTACAGGTCAAGGGACCTCAAGTGATGAAGGGATATTGGAAACGTCCGCAAGAATCAGCTGAAATTCTCAAGGATGGTTGGTTAAGTACAGGCGATATCGCCAAAATGGATGAAGATGGCTATTTTTATATTATGGATCGGAAAAAGGATTTGATTATTGCGGGTGGATACAATATTTATCCACGTGAAGTGGAAGAGGTATTAATGGAGCATCCAGCGATTTTGGAAGCAGCAGTGATTGGTGTTCCCGATCCATATCGAGGAGAAACCGTAAAAGCTTATCTGGTATGCAAGAAAGGTCTCTCACCGCAGATCGAGGAGATCGAACAATTTTGTCGAGAGCGACTGGCTGCCTACAAAGTACCGCGGCTTTATGAATTTCGTGAGGAACTCCCAAAATCAACATTGGGGAAGGTATTACGAAGGATCCTCAAAGAAGAACATAATAAGAAGCAAGATCAGCAGGAGTCTTGATTCGAAATCTTGAATAGTTGATGAAAAAATTATTTCGCCTACCGAAATGATTGGAACTTTTTGTGGAGAATGGTATACTAACAAAGATTCTATCAATAAGGAGGATTTTTCATGGCTGTGATAAATATCGATGATCAAACATTCGCAAATGAAGTAGAAAATGATAAAGCTGGTACAGTCTTAGTCGATTTTTGGGCACCTTGGTGTGGACCTTGTAAAATGCTTGCCCCCATTTTGGATGAAGTCGATGAAGAAATTGGGGATAAAGTAAAAATTGGTAAAATCAATGTCGATGAAAATCCTGAAGTTCCTGGTCGTTTTGGCATATTGAGCATTCCCACCTTGATTCTTTTCAAGGATGGTAAGCAAGTCAATAAAATCGTTGGACTTCAGTCCAAAGAACAATTGATAGAGTGGATCAATGAACATATCTAATTTTGAGATCAAAACAGGCAACCCGATGCGTCATGGGTTGTCTGTTTTGATATTTTAATTGAAATCGTGTGAATTTCCGTTTTGCTCCTGTTGTGGATCTTCTGTCGAGTCATTCGTGTCATTTTTAGCAGCAATTTCTAACATGGGTGAGATGTGACGATCCAAATGTTCTTTATAACGCTTCACTAAGATTAACATGGAGCAAATCATTGAATAGGGTAGAATCAGCGGAAACCAAAGAATGAAACCGGTGACCAGAATCAGATAAGCTGGAAAGGTATATTGTTCAAAATCAGTAGGTGAAGTCCCGGTGAAATACAGAAATAAAAAGAGAAAAAGAAAAAAAATACCGTTGATAACAAGAAAGGTTGCAAAGAAAAGAGCTCCTGAAAATAAGATGGTGTACAGATGGCTTTTTAAAAGTCGAAGAGAGATCAAGATCGATTTCCATGCTTCTACTTTTTCTCGAATAATAATGATGGGCGATTGAAGAAACAAGGTACAGAAAATTAATAAAAAGATCAAAGTGAAAGAAGCTTGGAAGTAGATAATATTCGGTGAAAAAACCAAAGTTTCTAATCCAATATTAAAAATAATTAGTAATATTAAAAAAGGAATTAGCAGAATGAGTAAGTGTATCTGCAATTGCATCAGTTTTCCCAAATGGCGGATTGAGTATGAAAAATAGGCTCCAAACAACCCTTTTTTTTCAAAAATCGAACGGATTGCCGAGCCATAAAGGCCGCCGATCATCATGGATTGAATGATCAGCTGGTAAAGAAAATAGAAAAGGCAAATGAAGATACACGTAGCGATAAATAGCGGTCGATCGGTGATGGAAAAAGTAGAAAAAAATTGCGATATATCTGTACCTGAACGAAAGAGATCAATTATTGCATCGATAAATTGATAGATCAAATTTCCCAGTAACAGAAGAAGCAAAAGAGTGCCAAAAATCAATAGTCCAACAATCAATAAAGTGATATTTATCAGCGAGCCAAGAAGGTTAGCCAGTGTCAACTTGACTCCTTGGTTTAAAAACAATTTCATATTCAGGTTGACGCCTCTCTTTCGTTCATGATGAATCAGCGTGGAAGTAGTCGATATTTTTATTTGAATTTGAAAATGGGATCGTTATATTCATTTTTGGTCATTTCTTGCGGAAATAGTTGGGGACGTAAATATTTATAATAACGATAAGCCACGATGAGACCAATCATTGCAACCATAAATGGCAATCCCACCAGGCTATAGAGCCATTGCAAGCTATTTGACCCTAGGGAGGTAATTGTGATCAGTATCCCTGAAGTATCAAAAGTGAATAAGAAAGGGACATAGAAAATTATCCCTCCTATAACATAGAAAATTATTCCTCCTATGACATAGCAAAAAGAAACTCCCCAAATTAGCAAACACGTGATGAAAACTTGACCAAAGTTTTGACTAAAGAGCCGAAAGGATAAGATGATTGATTTGAAGATTCCCATATTTTCTGCAATGAGAATGAACGGTGCATGTAGAATCGCCAATCCTAGCAAAACAGAAAGAAGAAAAGCAACTATCCCAATGATAATTAATAAAAAGATGTGGCTCGGATCTTCAATCGGCAGAAATAGATAAATGACAAAGCCCACCGATCCAAGAAGGGGTAAATAGAAAAGAGAAATGAGGATTGTAAGCAAACACATCTTGGGTGTATATTTAAATCCTTTTGTGAAATAGGTTGTGATCCTGGCGCGATTCGATTGAAAAATTTCAGCGGCAGATACATATTGTCCCGCAACTTGAAAGCTTCCAACAATTAGCGAGAAGCCTACGAAGATTAGGAGCAAGACGAGAATCCCAATAATCCCAATCGACGCTTTCTGCAAATTGGCAAAAATCTCTTCTAGAATATTCGTTGACCAGATGTTGATGGAGGAAAAATCGAATGCCATCAGTGTTGCGATTCCTGTCATAAAAGTAAGGACGAAAATAATGAAACCTACAAAAAAAACAGCTGTTGAACCAGCCACGGAACCTAATAAATTCACCAACCATAACATTAAACCATGTTTTTTGAAGTATGTTGCAAATGATTCCACAGAATAGACGACCCCCTACTTTTTATATACAATTACTATATCATGAATTAACTGTTTTGATGATGATTTTATATATTTGTGTCAACAATCCTTGTAAAGAGTGAGATTAAAATGACATTGTTAAAAGAAAAACTTGCATTGCTCCCCAAAAAATCGGGCTGTTATCTAATGAAAAATAAAGATCAAGAAGTGATTTATGTCGGCAAGGCCAAAAATCTTCGCAATCGTGTACGGTCCTATTTTTCGGGGAGCCATGACCGGAAGACGCAAAAACTGGTCATGGAGATTTCCGATATTGAATATGTCGTGACGAAAAATTCTCTTGAAGCATTAATCTTGGAGTCTCATTTTATAAAAAAATATCGTCCTCGATTTAATGTTCTGTTAAAGGATGATAAATCTTATCCCTATATTCGCTTAACCAAAGAAAGGCATCCTCGCTTGGAGATCACTCGGAGAGTTGTGAAAGATGGATCCAAATATTTTGGTCCCTATGCCGATGTAAAAGCAGCTCAACAGACCAAAAAGCTATTAGACAAACTCTATCCACTTCGCAAATGCAACCATCTTCCGAAGCGGGTTTGTTTATATTATCATCTGGATCAATGTTTAGCGCCTTGCGAGTTTTCCGTTTCACCAGAAGAGTACCAAACCATCACAGACCAAATTACCCGTTTTTTAAATGGGGGGCATCAAGAAGTTCAAGCAAAGTTGGAAGAAGAAATGTTGCAAGCTGCGGAGGCTCTTGAATTTGAACGGGCGAAAGAGTTAAGAGACCTGATTCAGAATATTAGCAAGGTGATGGAAAAACACCGCGTGGTGCTCCAAGACCATTTGGATCGGGATGTCTTTGGTTATGCTGCGGATAAAGGCTGGATGTGCGTTCAAGTCTTCTTTGTGCGACAAGGAAAGTTAATCGAGAGAGAGGTTTCGGTCTTTCCTTACTATCAAGAACCAATTGAGGAATTTCATTCCTTTCTTGCTCAGTTTTATTATGAAATGCCGAACTTGCCTAAAGAAATCTTTCTTCCGAAAGAAGTAGATGAGGTCTTAATCCAAAAATTATTGCCCAAAGTTCGCATCCATGTTCCAAAAAGAGGAATCAAAAAAAAGCTGGTTGAAATGGCGCAAGAAAATGCCAAGATTTCTCTTGAAGAAAAGTTTCATTTAATGGAGCGGAACGAACAAAAGACCACTCAGGCGGTCAAGCAATTGGGAGAAGTCATGGGAATTGCTGATTTGGAGAGGATTGAAGCTTTCGATCATTCCAATATTCAGGGGACTGATCCCGTCTCAGCCATGGTTGTTTTTATCAATGGTCAGCCCGCCAAAAAGGAATATCGAAAATATCGGATTCGTTCCGTTCAAAAACCGGATGACTATGAGATGATGAGAGAGGTGATCCGCCGCCGTTATACGCGGGTGTTAAAAGAAGATCTGCCATTGCCCGATTTGATTCTTGTGGATGGAGGAAAAGGACAGCGATCTGCCGCACTTGATGTG
>JANWJM010000104.1 GCA_025449475.1 Thermoactinomycetaceae bacterium | reverse complement strand
TCCGAAACGTTCAACGGTCACATTTTCAAGTTCCACAGCCAAAGCCATCCGTTCAAATCCTTTTCCTGAAATCGGAGTAATACTTTCTTTCCCACCGAGCAATTTGGGGGCAATGAAGGCAACCACTTTCCCAACAAGCGACGCCTCAATCATTGACCAATTCAGCTCTCCTCCGCCTTCGAGCAAAATTGAACGGATTCCGTTCTCGGCCAAGTATTTCATGGCTTTCACCAAATCAACACGCGAGCCGCTGCCTGTGCGTATGACTTTCACTCCGCGTTCTACTAGTTGTTTTTCTTTTTCTTCGTCTGCGGAATCGGTACAAAATACCCAAGTCGGGGCTTCATGAGTAGTGGTCACGAGCGGAGTATCGAGCGGGATGCGCAAATGGCTATCAGCTACAATGCGCGTTGGATTCTTTCCTCCTTCAGGGAGGCGCGTTGTCAGCCGCGGACGGTCTTTTAGCACCGTACCAATTCCGACCATAATCCCGTCATTCCAATGACGCATGTAATGAACATCTTTTCTCGAAAGTTCATTGGTTACCCATTTGCTGTCACCAGTAGAAGTGGCAATTTTTCCGTCTAGGGTCATTGCTGTTTTCAGCGTAACCAATGGCAACCCGGTCTTTTTGTAATATTCCAAGGCTTCCTGCTTTGTTTTTTCATGCCGCACGATAAACCCTCCCATGATTACAAGGTGAATTTGTAGACAAATTTGTATTTATCCGTTCTGCTGGTTAATTGGCAGTATTCTACCAGCTTACTGGATGCGTCAAAGGTTTTCCGGACAATCCTGGCGACTGGAACATCCTCGGGCATTTCTAAGAGTTCACGTTCTTCGTCAGAAGGACGGTCAATGACCATCGTTTCTTCACAAGAGATCGGTTTTCTCCCGAAGGATTCCAGGGTTTTATATAAACTCAAGGTTGGATTCTGCTTCACCCCTTTGAGGATATTTTCCAATTCCTCAAGCGGGAGTGAGTGAGGTATATATGATTTCGATATCGAGACTGGGGTCCCGTCTCGTAGTTGCAAAACGTGGTAAAACAACACGGGTGGTTGCAACTCTCCACTCAAATCTTCTGGCAATGTGTCTAATTGCTGGAGATCAATGTATTTTTTTGTTGCTTTGCTGTGATCTCTTCCAAATCCTTTTCGTGTTGACTGGAACCGACCGAGAAGAGAGTCAGTGGATACCCCGAAAAAATCCGCGATTTTTTTAATGTTCTCAATGTTCGGCTCATAGATCCCCTTTTCCCACTTGGACACAGTGGTGTTATCAATACCAAGGTGATCCGCCAATTCTGATTGGGTCACTTTTTTTCTTTTCCTGAGCTCCTTCAGCCTTGCCGCAAAAGCCATGCATTTCCCTCCTTCCTATTTACATCTCCGAGTACATCTTAATATAAAGTTGATCAAATAGCAATTTAAATTATTGACATTTGAGCAAGTATCAAATATTCTTAAATTAACAACTTGAGCAAACATCAATTTATTAGATCGTTACCTTCGCAAAAGCTGGATACTGAACTTTTTGTATTGAGCAAAACGCCAACCGAAGGAGGTAAAAACCATGAGTAATTTGCCTACTCAGGCATGCAGGATTGTCAAAATTCAGACAGGGGAAAAAACCGTTTCATTTCCGCTGTCTCATCTGATCCAGGTGGAAATCGAGCCAGGGAAAGTGATCTTTTCCGGGTTCAGCTACGATATTTTTTCTCCCATGAATTCAGAAAAGAGCGAATAGAAAGCCGGGTTTTGCCCGGTTTTCTTCTCCGAGGTGATCAAAATGGTGATCGAATGGTGGGAAGAGCTTGAGCCGCTGTATGTTGAGGATGATATTGATGTTCTCCTGGATCCCGATGAGGAGTTTTTGGGAGGTGGCCAAAATACGTGGAGTGATTGATACACTTGTTCTTTTGATTCTGATGTGCACGGTTGCACCGATTGTTGTAGTTTGTAGCTTTCTACATGATCGATTCATGGCAGCGATCATTGAAAAGCTTGAAAAGCTCGACAAATTCAAAAAATAGGAGGGAGAACATGGAAGCACCGGATCTGCAAAAAACAATCGCATTTGTTTCTAGTTTTACCGATCTATACATGTTGTTTGCTGGTATGGCGCTGATCTTTTTGACATTTCAAGCGATTTACCACATCGGGTTCAAAAAAATAAAATTGGCCAAGGTTTTTGGTCAATATTTTATCAAAACCCTAGCTTTATGGGTCGTATCTTCAGCCTTGATCATTATTGTGGCAGGCCAGCTCATGGCGTCACTTTGGGATGGGACCCTTTTATTGATTGATTTGTTTGGCGATAAAGTGGCTGAAGCTTTGAAAGGAGCATTCTGATGGAATTGGTCAAAGGGATGATGTTCCTGAGCGGAAAATTTGCATTAACTGTATTTTCAGTCCTTATTTTTCCGTATGCAATGTACTTGGGATTTCGCCTTAAGTGGAATTTTTCACTCTTGGCAAAAAAACTGTTGGCGGTGATCATTTCATTCACGATTGTATCAGGCTGTTTCATCTCGATTGGAAAATACGGGCATGAAGAGGAAGCGAAACAATGGGAAAAAGAAGTGGAGGCGTTGAAGAAATGACGTGGTATTTGATTTTCACTGTTTTTGTGGCGGTACTTGGTCTTTTCACTCTCTGGTTGAAAAAGCGAGAGGACCAAGCACCCCACCAAGAACACAAAGATGATCTGGATGACATAGAGGACTAGCGGGCAGGCTAGTCCTTTTTTCGAAAGGAGTGATTTCGGTGAAAAACCACTCTGCTTTTGTTGATTCAATTCGAAGACAAAAAATACCTGCTTGGATGAAAAAAGCCACGGAAGTGTTCCGAAAAGAAGTTTGGCCAGAGATGTTGGAAGTTGTATTCGAACCAAAACAAAAAAAAGCGATAGAAGAATGGTTCAAACGTGAGGAGCAAAAAGAAGATGAACAAAAAGAGAAACCGAAGCATGGCCGGATCGCTGGGAAAATGGTAACGGATTCTCCACATCACATCGCATTTGCCCGTCACAGGTCCGGGAAAATCCTCTCGCTGATCCGGGAGGAAAATGAAGAAGCCAAGGACAGCCTCTCCACTCCGATGATGGTGGTGGGGAAACAAGGGGCCGGAAAGAGCACCTTGTTCATCAACATGGCTTTAGAGTTTTTCGGAGCCAGGGCGAAAAATCGGAAGGAATGGGAACAGATCGCACGATCCGTCTTCTTGTTTGATGTTGCTGATGGTGCAATGTTGCCAGAGATTCTTTCCTGCGTTCCGGAGTGGCTGCGGGACCGCGTAGTGATCCTGAACCATGCAGATATGGAAAGAGTGGTACCGGTTGCCTGGCACGATCTTGTGAAGCTGTACCAAGATGACGAATCCATTGCTGCTGAAGTAGCCGAGATTGAGACCGAGCTATTGCGGAAGTTTCTCCAAGATGACAGTCAAACCATATCCATTGAAAGATTTTTTAAAAGCGCTCTTCAAGCATCATATCGTGTCGGTGAAGGAAACCTTCTTGACGCCATGCGGATCCTGAAGGATGGAGAGTATCGCCAGGAATTGATGGAGAGCTTGAGTGAGATGGATTTTGAATTAGAAATTGCACTCAATCAACTTGAAGAAGAAGCAGAAAAAGAAAATAGTCGAGTTCTGGAAACGATTGAAAACCGAATCGCGCAACTCCGAAGCAACAAACGCCTTTTCTACTCTCTCAGTCAGATGCCGGACGAACAAATTGACTTCTGGAAATGGATGAATGAGCCGCATCTTGTATTGATCCACATTCCAAACTCTAAAGAAACTTTCCAAGATTTTGCGTTCACCCATTACATCGTTAAGCTCTGGCGCATGATGATGGCCAGAGAGATGATCCCGAAACCGCACCGCAGGGAATGTGCCATCATTGTTGATGAGATTGATCTCATCATCAAAAACAAGCCAGTCCAGAACATTTTTCTTCAGATGACGAAGAAACCGCGGAAGTATCGGACCAAGTTCATTTTCTCATTTCACGATTGGTCGTCATTCGCAAAAGCTGGCCAACGCAAGAATGATATCCTGAGGTCATTCAAAACAGGAATGGATATGGTTTTGTTAAAGGGAAGCGACGAAGTGTTTCAGGACTTTGAAGCTGAACTGGATCCGTTCACTGTCGAGGATTTTCACAACTTGGAGAAATACCAAGGGATTATGCGGATCACTTGCAACAAAAAGGAGTATGTTTTTCGAGCGAAGTTGTTGGAACCGGCTTCGGAGAGGATACCGTCATTTTCGGTCCCGGATCCAGGGAATCAATTCGGCATGACGAAAGCATCCATCACCCAGCGCGCCAGGGAGATTTTGTTGCCGCTGTATTCCAAGAAATCCGAAGAAGAAGCCAAAAGTGAAAATATAACCGCAAAAGACAAAGTATTGGCCTTGCTGCACGAGTCGCCTGGACTGACGACAAAGGAAATTTGCGAAGAACTTGATATTTCCCGGATGACATTCCAGCGTATAAAAAAAGAGTTAAAACTTCAAGAACAAAGAAACGGAAAAAAACTAGTGTATTTTGTCTAACTGTAACATGTAACATGGATTTCCTTTCCTGAAATTTTGCTAAAGGGAAATGACGGAGTTATGCGGGTTTTTGGCTTTAATGTGTAACATCATTTCACCCTGATGTTACACATCATGTTACAAGAAAGGAGAGGGGAAAATGATCGAGAGCGGGGCCAAAATAGTCGAGTGGATAATGATAATTTCAAACTCAATATTAATTTTTTGGCTGTCCTATAAGTTGAATCAGTTCATAAAGCATCTGTTTGGTCTGGAGGTGCAAAGGAATCCGGTCATTGACCGGTGGGCGTGGAAATTGATTCTGATCGGCTATCTAGCTGCTTTTATGGTGATGGGGATTTTCTTATTAATGTTCTATTGGGCTGTTTGGGTGATCATCTTAATTATCTGGTTGGCTGGAAAGGGAATTACTGGTTCTCTCTTAAAGCCAATATTCTGGCCAATAAAAATATTCACTGGGATTTTCCGGAGATGAAAAAAGAAATAACAAAGCCAGCTTATCGAAAGTGATGAAGCTGGCTTTTCTCATGTGATTAGCAACAGCTTGGTTCTGTTGCTTCCATTTTTTTGTTGTTGTAGTTGTTTTCTTGTTTGTTTTCGTTGGTTTCTGTGATGATTGCAAAATCAAAGAGAAATGTAATCAAGAAGATCAAACCCACGATTGCTGATTTTCTCATTGTTTTACTCACGCTAACGCCTCCATATGTATTTGATTTACTTTTTCCAAATAGTGCATTCTGCTTTCCATATCAATTCCTTCAAAAGCTGTTGCGAGTAGTGCGGATATTTCATGGATTTTCTCTCGCATGTCCTCTGCCAGATTTTCCGCTCTTTTCAGGTGAGAAATGGCTTCTGATCTTTTCCCTTGAAGTAGGTAGGATTTCCCCAAACCGATCAGTGCATCAATATGTTCTGATCTGCTGCCTTTCATCCCCAATGCCTTTTGGAAGTGGTCCGCAGCTTGAGCAAAATCCTTTTGTTTCAAGTGAAAGATACCAAATTTGTTGTGTACTCGTATCGTTGAGTGAAAAGAAAGCGCTTGTTGATAGCATCGTTCTGCAAGTTTTGATTCGTTTTGTGCTTGATACATATCTCCTGCGGCCAATGCCAGATCCGATGCACGTCTAGGTAAATTGTTCCGACGAGCGATATCCAATCCCAGACTGATTGCTTCTTTTGCTTCTTTGATTTCAAAATTATTCATGCGTACACGGCCCACATGCTCACATATTGCCGCTTGAGTGTCAGCTTTGCGGACTCGGGAAAGATTTTCCCAAAGAAAAGATGCATATTGGCGAAACAGAAGCCTCTTGTTTCGCGATTTTGCTATTTTCTGGCGGCAATATTTGGGAACAATTGTTTGAAAAACATCACTTTAAGGAGCTAAAATAAATCTATCAAGTCGAAATAGAGGCAAAAAGAAACATGCGTTCTGTTTTTGTGATAAAATAAAATCCCCGAGGTGATCATTATGCAACCAGCGATTAAGCAAGAAAACATGAATAGTTAAGTTTCTTACCGAAAATTGCTGTTAAATGAGATGCATGACGTTGCACAGATCTTGGGGATTGCTGAAACGAATGATTACTTGAAATTGATGAGTGCGATTAAGAAATATTCACTTTGATCCGGTCAAGTTCGGCTTCCTGTTCAATAGATCGAAGCGCTAATTTTTCCATCGTTGTTTGTTGTCGGTCTTGATTTATTCTGATTTTTGTTGTGTCTTCAGCGATTGATGCAACCATCTCTTGTATAGCATCGGCTTTGGTTTCAAGGGTTTCAAATTTGGATTCCAAGTTTCCAACTCGTTGATCTAGCGAGTCTATTTTTTTGCTCAAACCTTTAATCTCTTCCAGGATAAGATCCAGTTTATCATCCACAGAAAAAACACCTCCTAAGCGCTAATCTCTCTTTTTTTTTCTTCCATTTCCGCCAATAGTTTTTCCTTGAAGGCCTTCAATTGGTAATACAAAATCTTGGCGGTTTCTTCGTCGATCGGGACCCCGTCGATAGTCGGCTTTGATCGAGTGACAATGTCAATCAAATTAGGACTAGATGATTGTAGTTCTTTCATGAGTTTATTTATTGGTTCTTTTACATCCGTTCTACCCATCAGATAGTCTACGGATGTATTGAATAGATCGGCCAAAGCGGCCAGTTTCTCTCTACTAGGGCTTTTTCTCCCCAATACATACTCATGAATAGTTTGCTTTGAAACGTTGATTTTCTGGGCCAAATCGGTTTGGCTCCAACCTCTTTGTTCCCGAAGCTGTTTTAAACGTTCACTATCAAAACTGTTGCTCATTACGCATCCCTCCACCATTAATATACTACAAATAGTGAACTTTTTAATCAAAAAAATAAGCTACAGGCTTGACAGTAATCTAGCAGATGACTATAATGATAAATGTAAGCTGATAGTTGACGAAAACGAAAGGAGGAATTCACTTGAAACAGTTTAACATTCGAGCAAAAAGAAAAGAACTAGGTTACTCTTTAGAAGTGATGGCCCGGCGAGTTGGTATTTCGAAACAATATCTTTCTGATATTGAGATCGGGAAGAAAACTCCTTCTTTGTATGTAGCATTGAAGATCGCTTCTGTTTTAAACGGAACTGTAGAAAATTTTTTTGGACAGGAGTCAGCTTGAGGTGTAATAAGCGTTGCCTTCAGTCACCTAAAAGGAGGTGAAAACGTGAAAGCATTCAACGATCGGGGGATCGTCAAGTTTCGGATCTATCGCAAGGGGATCTGTTGCGGGTGGTTGACGCTTGAGGGATTGGTCAAATGGATGGAGAACCAGAAGAAGCCCACCACGGGCAAGGTGGTGAGCTTCAGAAAACGGGCAAAGTAAAACATTTTTTCGGCTCAAGTATAGCACAGAAAGGATGCATGAACAAATGGCTGGTTCGATTTACCAAAAAATTGCAAAGGCAATGAGTAACATCAATCGGATTCCCAAGCGTGGATACAACAGCTTTCACAAATATGAATATGTCTTGGAAGCTGATCTGCTCGATCATATCCGCCCAATACTTTTAGAAGCAGGTTTGGTTCTAATTCCAACCATCTTGGAAGAAGAAAAAAACGGTGAGTTCACCAAAGTCAAAATGGAATTCACCGTCGCAGATGTCGAGACTGGTGAGACAATAAAGAGCACATTCTGGGGTGAAGGCCAAGATAAAAACGATAAAGGCCTATATAAGGCCTACACCGGAGCAACTAAATATTTTTTGATGAAAACATTTCTGATCCCGACTGGCGATGACCCGGAAACGGAAGACCAGCCGAAACCGGAAAACCAGCCGAAACCGCAACAACAGAGTCCAGGAGCCAAACCCAAAAAGCAGACAACACAACAGCAATCCTCCGGCAAACGAAACAACACAACATCCATCCAGCAACGTCGATTTTTCGCGATCTGCAACAAGAAAAAGATCAGCGAAAACGCCCAGAAAGTCCTCATATTTGGCTTCACTGGGAAAAAATCTCGAAAAGATTTGACAGACGAGGAATTCAAAGCGGTCGCTGATTTCATTGAAAAAGCAACTCCAGAAGAAATCAAAAAAGAAATCGATGCCGCCCTGGGAGGTGTCTCCTGATGGCCATGGCTCTCATCAGGTACATGAAAACAGCTGAAGCGATTCGGTTCAACGAGTCGCTTCGGATCCCCGTCAAGTGGAAACAAGCCAAAACAGTATCTGGTGTCTCCAAACGGACAGGAGCACCAATCCAAGGGAAAGTTGGGCATGTTCTCCTCCTGGAAGATTGGGGAGTCCGGGAGAAAGGCGAGTTTCTTTGCGGGGCCCGGATCCGGAATCCCCTAGCGCATCAGTTGTTCAACATGAACGAGTGGGACGTTGAGGCTTCAAAATATCAGAGGGTGACATGTCAACGGTGCATCAGAGCTGCGGAACGGATGAACCAAAACGGGGCGCGCTGACCGCCCCGATCCAATACAAAATCAAAGGAGCGAGCATGATGTACAAAGCCTATTGCATACACCCAAAATTCGGAACCATGCCGGCGGTGACGTTGGAAGATGAAGAGGCAGTTTTTCGATATACACAGCTACAGCGGAACTTTTTCCCTGAGATCATCGTGGCGGATGAACTCGATTTGACGGTGGTCCATGTCCAGGATCACAAATACGTATTCCCGGAAGAATGGAAACGGCTTAACAAATAGAACGGGCGGCTTCGGCTGCCCTTCCAGAACTAGGAGAGGGGAACAAATATGTCAGACCAAGTGAGATTCAGAAATTTTCTTCGGCATTC
>JANWJM010000103.1 GCA_025449475.1 Thermoactinomycetaceae bacterium | reverse complement strand
TTGGTGACCCGTAGGGGATTCGAACCCCTGAATGCCAGCGTGAAAGGCTGGTGTGTTGACCGCTTCACCAACGGGCCTTATTCACACAAAAAGTGTTGTTCAATTTAAGACAACGACCATATCTTAACATGGATCAACCACCTTTGTAAATACCTTTTTTTAAATTTTTTTATCTAAGATAAAAGGTGAAAGTATCTTTTCACATAGATAAATCCATAGATTTTTTGATGATTAATGCATGCCGTCCTTCTTCTCCACGATCCTTGGGTTTACAGACGGCATTTTCGATCAACTTCAGACCATCACGCGGTGCAATTGTCGGACATACCGAGACCGAATCGCCAAAAAATAGATGGTTTGCAAAAGACAAAAAATACTAAAAACTGTTAAGGATGGTACAAGCATTTCATTCATATTTATATAATCGCTCACAAACTCCAATGCAAACCAAGTTTGAATCATCGTAACCAACACGGGAAAATAAAAAAGCGCTGCAATTTGAATGGTGGATATTTTTTTCACTTGACTCAGGCTTAACCCGATTTTAGAGATGATTTGGAAAAAGCGCTGATCCCGCTGTAGATCGGTAAACAAACGAAAATAGATGAAACTAGCGGTGAAGATGGAAAAGATCGCTGCAATGAAGAAACCGATAAACATCATCATCTGTGTTGATTGCTTTAACATCAAATAATCATATGCCCGGGCATAAATCCACCCCACTTTGTCCCTTTGACGAATCTTTAGCTGATTCTGCTCAATGAGTTGTTGACTGATCTTTGCCTCTTTTGATGAGCGATCCGGCAAAATGGAGTTTGACCAATCCGGTACATGATAAACCAACATGGGCTTTGTGGGAATCTCGCGATATTTCTCCCTTAACAACTGATAAGTCTGATCATGGACAACCAATAACTCATCGCTGATCAACTTTTTTGCCAAGGTTCCTTTCACCGTTAGTGATAGATGATGCTTCTTTAATGAGAGTTGATCCCCACTTTTTTTCGGATGTTCGATATTATGTGCATATACATAGTAAGCTTCATCGGGTTTTAACGCTGGTAGTTTCACTGGTACTACTTGTGCGATGCGACGAAATTCGGACATTGGAAGCACCGTGATATACTGAAAATCTTCAAAATCAAACACCCAAAATACCTTGATATCATACCTCTGAAAATCGATCTTTTCTTTCTGCAAAGCTTGTTCAATCGTTTGATCTTCCCCTTTATTCGATCCATCCAACGGATGGTATTGAAAAGCAAACGCCTCATCGTTATACGTCTTTGCATTTTTTAAGTGAACCGCAAAGATTGAGCCAGCAGCTACACAAGCCATGGTGGATACAAGGGTGATGAAAAAAAACATCCGAGCATTATCTTTTAACTTATAAGCCAACTCCGTCACCCAAAGCAAACGCAGCCCATTCCAATAGAAACGTCTTTTTTTGAGAATGTGAATGAAGAAAAGACTGACTTGACGGAAGAAATAGTAAGTCCCAATCATATTGAGCAATAGGATGAGCATCATTCGCTCTTGAGTCATGCCCTGTTTCAGCTGCCAATAGGCCAACGATAAACAACCAACAGAGAGCCCCACAAAAAAGAGGGAAGATTTGGGTTCAAGCCGTGCCTCCTTTTGCCCGTGCAGCAACGCCAGCGCTGTTTTTTGACGGATCAAAAAGACCGTAATAAAACCGAGTAACAAAAACAAAATCAGAAAAGCACCCAATGAAATCCCAATCGCCTTCCAAGGCAGATAGAACGGTAGTGGATCCATTTCCATCAATTTACTTCCGACCAGTAAAAATAGCTTTGCAAATAATAATCCAAATAGAATGCCGAGTACGGTCGCAAACGAACCAATCAACATATTTTCAATGAGAATCAAGCGCTGTAACTGTCGCTTTGTGATCCCCAGCATGAGCAACAAAGCAAACTCTTTTAAACGCGATCGAACAAAAGCATGAATCGAATAAAAGATAAAAAAGAATGAAAAGATGAACGTGAGCCATGCTGCCCCTTGCATCCCCCATTTTGTCAACTCACCCAATGGGCTTTTCAAAATATCGGGATGAAACCAAAACATCAGATAGATGAAAAAGGTCATCACGGAAAACGTACTGCTTATAAAGTAAGCAAAATACGCGCGAGTATTTCGTTTCACATTATTGATGGCGAATTGATAAAAGGTCATGGTTTTCGCCTCCTAAAAAAGAAAGCATATCAATGATCTGCTGGTAAAAACTTGATCGACTTTCTCCGCGATGAATTTCGTTATACAATTTTCCGTCTTTGATAAAAACAACACGATCACAATAACTGGCTGCCAACGGATCATGTGTCACGAGTAAAATCGTGACTCTTTCTTTTCGATTGATCTTCTCCAGCATCTCCAGCACCTTTCGTGATGCTCGAGAATCCAACGCACCAGTTGGTTCATCGGCCAAAACCAAAGCAGGAGAATGAATCATGGCGCGCGCAATTGCTGCACGTTGTTTTTGACCGCCCGAGACTTCGAATGTCCGTTTTTCGAGAATATCCGCAATTTCTAGGATTTCTGCTACCTCTTTTACTCGTTTCTCCATCAATGCGAGTTTCTGATTATCCAATGTTAGTGGTAAAACCATGTTTTCGGCAATGGTGAGCGTATCCAGGAGATGATACGCTTGAAAAACAAAACCGAAATGGCGCCGGCGAAAAAATGCGAGCTCCTCTTTTTTTAATTGAAAAGGATTCTTCCCTTCGATCCATACCTCCCCCGAGGTGGGGGTATCTATGGTTGAAATGATATTGAGCAATGTTGTTTTTCCGCGTCCCGAAGGACCCATTATGCCAACAAATTCACCCTTCTGAACCGTTAATTGAACATCGGTCAATGCTTGGGTTGCGACTTTCCCGCCATATACCTTACTTAGATGTTTCACTTTTAGAATAGTCATCTGCTCTTTCCTCCTTTCTTTTAACATAATGGAAACTTTGTGAATCATCGATCGAAAAAACTTTCGTCTCTCTTACAATTCTGTAAGGTGTTTCATTGGATATTCGAAAAACGAATTCTCGCCACGGTTCCAGTTCCTTCTTCGGACTCCAATTCCACTTGATGATTGAGTCGCTGGCAAATTTCTCTGACCAAATACAGCCCCATGCCCGTGGATTCAGAATACGCCCGCCCTTGTTGTCCGGTAAAATAAGGGTCAAAAATCCGCTTTAGATCCCGTTTGGGAATTCCTATCCCTTGATCACTGACTTCGAAAACAGCCTCATCATTTTGAGGATAGATCGAAATGGTGACCTTGCCTCCGGGATCCGTATATTTGACGGCGTTGGTAAGCAATTGACTAAAAACAAACGTAATCCATTTTTCATCCGAATAAACCACGATCTCCTCGTCCATGGAAATCTCCGGATAAATCTGACGATAGATAAACATCGATTTATTTTCTCTGATCACACGTTGGACCGCCTGCTGTAAATTAATTTTCTCAACATAGAAATCTTGCTCAAAATAATCCAGCCGAGACGTATAAAGCACCATCTCTAGCCCTTTTCGGATCCGATCCAATTCAAGATAAATCGGTTTCGATGCAGGGTGATCGTCCGTTTGAAGAATTAAATCCATGACGGAAAGTGGCGTTTTCATCTGATGAACCCACTGATTGATAAATGTGATCTGGCGATCCAGCCGCTCTTTATATTGGTGCAAGTCACGCTGAAAAGATTGAAACTGATGAGATAACAGCTGATTGAACGCAACCATAAAAGGAGCCGATTCTTGATCGGATACGGTTTCTATAGGCGAGGGTTCAGCTGATGTGAGGATCGTATAAAGACGAGCATGACGAAAGTAACGATAAGCAAGATAAGCCATCAAAAAAAAATAGCTGAGCATGATTACATATAACGACAACCAAAGATTTTGATAACCATCTAGCCAATAGATCATTGGGACAAAAATCGTTTGGATACTGTATAGAAGAATCAATGGCAAGTGTTCCCGTAACATCAATTTCATCATGCTTCTCTCCAAGTCACATTGAATTTATAGCCAACTCCACGGACAGTCTGGATGGATTCCGCAATCCCCAAATGATCAAGCTTTTTGCGCACACGTGTAATATAAACATTGAGGGTATTATCATCCACAAAATGTTGATCATCCCATAGTCGTTCCAAGAGTCGTTCCCGACTTACCACACGCATCGGACGTTCCATAAGACTTTGCATCAAAATCACCTCTTTATGGCTAAGCTCCACCTTGTGCGTTCGAAAGGTTAACAACAACCGTTCCGGATATAATAGCAAACCCGCCACTTCCATGGTTCGTTCCCCTTGATTGGCATAGACGCCATATGCCCGACGAAGATGACTTCTGATTTTAGCCATCACGATCTCCAACTCAAATGGTTTCGTGATATAATCATCCCCGCCATAATCGAGTGCCATCACTTGATCCATCTTACTCTCTCGAGCGGATATAAAGAGAATCGGACAATTGGAACGCTCACGGATTTGTCGACACCAGTAAAATCCATCAAACTTCGGTAAATTGACATCGAGCAACACCAGATCGGGTCGAACCAAACAAAATTGCTCAACCAAATCTTCAAATGGATCGGCTAATTTCGCTTCAAAACCATATCGAGTTATGTATTTTTGTAGTTGTTTCGCAATCTGCGGATCGTCCTCAACGACCCAGATCAATGATTTCTCCATTAATAAAGCCTCCTCACTTTATGGACAATATCGTTGATCCGACAAACATCTCCTATATCAAAGCTGCAAAAGAGTTTCTGTACAAGTTATAATAAAAAAGTAGAGCTTGTTTGAAAATCGTTAGGAGGGAGAAAAAATGAAAGAAAAGGACTTTGATTCGCAGACGGTTGAACACGAATCAGTATCCTCTCAAGAGAATGAAGAGAATACTACTTTCACGGATGATTCCTCGTCTACAATCACTGATCAGAACGAATTTACGTTTGTTTCATTGGCTGAGCAGAAAAATGAAGAAACCGATCCCAATGAAGCGGAGGAAGTGGTAGACGCAAAGGAGGAAGAACCCATCGCAAACTCATCGAACATTGTTTCGCTGGATGAAAAAAGAGAACAAAACAATATCGATGAGGGCATCAAATGGTTACATCGAGCGATCGCAGCTGGGGATATTGAATCCATGAGTGAGGTGGCCTATCTCTATTTAACCGGCTCCGGTGTTCCAAAAAATATTGAAGAAGGACGAAAATGGTTAGAAAGAGCGGCTGAAGCTGGGGATAGCTGGGCAATGATGGAATTGGGCTTTCGCCTGTTAGTGGGAGAAGACTTGGAACAGGATCGGACACTCGGAGAAAAATGGCTGCGCCGATCTGCTGAGACAAACTATCCCATCGCAATGAGAATCTTAGGTTACCGATTATTATCGGGCGATGAAATCGAACAAAATATAAAAGAAGGCGAAAAATGGTTACGGAAAGCAGCCGAAGCCGGTGAACCTATCGCCATGCGTGAATGGGGAAAATATTTAATCTATGGGATTAAGCGAATCGTCAAAAAAAATAACTAATCATTTTTTTATGCAGCTGAGACACCTCTCAATATGATTCTGAGGTGTCTGATTTATGAGTAGAAAACGATAAATTCTTCGCTTTCATCGAAATAGAGGGACGATGAGCCTCTTTCAAGAATCGTTGATCCTCAATTCGAATTTTTTCGATTCGATGATCTTTGACAGATTCTACGATAAATAAAATGTGATCATACTCAATGGCTGCACGATCCCTACTATCTGGAATCCTTCCGATCCGGTCAAGGATAAAGCCGGAGATAGTATCGATATTGGGTACATAAATATTGGTTTGAAAATGATCGTTAAAATCATCAATTGATAACGTACCGCTTGCTAGAAACAAGTTTTCATCCAATTGGATCAATTCTTCTTCAATTTCATCATACTCATCATCGATTTCACCAACAATCTCTTCAAGTAGATCTTCAATCGTGACAATTCCCGAAAAGCCACCATACTCATCAATTGTGATGGCGAGATGATGTTGGGTGGATTGCAATTCTCTTAACAAATCATCAATATACTTTGTTTCAGGGACAAAATAAGGCTCTCGGAGCAGATCAAGAATCTCGACATTATCAAAACCTTTTTTGCGTGCAGCCGCAAAATAGTCCTTGATATGGAGAATTCCGATGATCTTATCCGAATCATCCTGATAGACCGGGATCCGCGAGTATTTTCCATTTACAAGTAAATCAGCCAACTGTTCTGGCGGCGTATTGACATCCAGCGTAAAGGTCGCCGTTCGAGGAGTCATAATTTCGCGAGCAATCTTATTGTCAAGTTCAATGACCCCATTAATCATTTCAAATTCTTTGGCGTTGATGGTTCCATCCGCTTGACCAGCCTGGGCCAGTAAGCGGATTTCTTCACGAGACACTTTCTTTTCCCTTTCCTGCTGTTCATCCAGTCCCGTCAGTCTAACGATGAGCTGGATTGAAAACGATAACAATTTTATAAAAGGTAGTGCGATTTGATAGATGAATAGAAGGGGTCGAGCCGATAGAATCGCGATCTGTTCAGCATTTTGAATCGCAAAACGTTTGGGAAACAATTCGCCGAATACGAGGATCATATATGCAAGTAGAACGGTGATCACAACGATTGAAATCTCTTTTGCATAAGGAATGCCCACCAAAAAACGTGAAAGATAGGGAGCAACTCCAGTTGCTGCAGAGGCACTTGACAACAACGTAGCAAACGTAATCCCTACTTGGATGGCTGATAAATACTTGCTCGGATCTACCATGATCTTTTCCAGATATCGAGCGGATCGATTTCCTTCCTGTACCAACGTAGAAATGCGATTCTTATTTAATGAGATCAACGCAATTTCTACCGCGGTGAAGAAACCATTGAGCAAAATGAGAAATGCGATAAAAATGAATTGAACAAATATAGCCCCTCCGGGGTCATCCGGATCATTCATTCAAGCATTCTCTCCCTTTCTATAATTAATATGATTATACTATAACTCGACAAAAAAAGTCCTCATCTTTAAAAAAACTGTGTCCAGCCTACTCCCGATCGATCATCACTATGATATTCTTATTCTGTCATTCCATTCCATCTTCATGGAGCCGACGCTATCACATCCAACCACCCAAGGGTAAACAAAAAAAGGCAGGTGCTGCCTTATCACAAGGAGCAAGCTGCCCTCGATTGATTCGTTCTTATTCTTTTTGTGCTTTCAAATACTCTTTCACATAGCCAAATCCCATCAATCGCTTTCGATCCTCATCCCAAATTCGATACTTGATTGATTTGAGGCTTGTCCGAAGCGTAATCGGTTCAATATCTTGAAATAATTGATTCTCCTCGTGTGCACGATCCAAATTATAGTTCGGAACGCGAGGGCTAAGATGATGGATATGGTGATAGCCAATATTGCCGGTAAACCATTGTAAAATCTTTGGCAATTTATAAAAAGAACTTCCTTTTAAAGCCGCATCAACATGGTTCCAATTTTCACTTTTTTCAAAATAGGTTCCCTCAAACTGATGTTGTACATAAAACAACCAAACTCCCAACGTACCTGCAAGCAAAAAAATTGGACCTTGTATGAGGAGAAAAGCTTTCCAGCCAATCAGCCAACACATCAGTGAAATGACTCCGATGATCGCCAAATTAATCATATAGGTATTATATCGTTCTTTCTTCCTTGCACCTTTTCGATTAAAACGATAATCAATCAAAAACAGATACGAAGCACCAAAGCCAAACATGATCATCGGATTGCGATATAAACGATAAGCCAATCGTTTGTACCATGGCAATGCAAGATATTCCGTGACAGTCAATGTCCAAATATCCCCAACCCCTCTTTTATCCAGATTCCCGCTGGTTGCATGATGGCGAGCATGGCTATTGCGCCATTGCTCGAACGGACAAAACATCATCAACCCAGCGATATTGCCGACAATCTCATTGGCTTTTCGACTTGGAAAAAAGGAGCCATGGCAACAATCATGAAAAATGATAAAGATCCGAACAAGCAGTCCTGCTGCTGGAATGATCCATAACAATGTTAGCCAATATGAGTAGGACAGGGAATAATAGGCCGCGTACCAAAGTAAAAAGAACGGAACAAAGGTATTTAAGATTTGCCAGAGACTTCGCATGAGACTAATATTCTCATATGGAGCGATAATCTTTCTCCAGTTTTTCTTGCTGTCGTGATTGGTCAAAAAAATCACCCTTTATCGGTTATTTGAATAAAACATAAATATTTATGACTTACGTACTTTTCTTCTCTTCATGCTCTTTTTGTTTTTGTTTCAGAACATGAAAATAATAGACACTCAACGGCCACCAAAGTATGATAAAAATCGGATAGATCGCCCACAAGGTATGGGGAGTAGTGACGAGATTCATCGTGCTGAAAAAAAGTATGGTAAACAAACTTCCAACAATGGACAATCCAAAATAGTTTTTTTGACGGGCATAATATAAGATGAGTGGCCACCACAAAATCACATAAGTGGGATAAATGACCCAAGGATGGACTGGAGAAAGAAATAGGTTTAAGATTGCATAGTATAGAATCGTCGTAATCGATACAATCCACGCATACGTCAGCGTTTTTGATTGTTTTCCGAGGGAAACGGTAATGGGCCACCAAATTAACGGATAGGCTGCATACAAAATCCAAGGATGTTCAGGGGAATTGAGTATATTTTCAATGAGCATATAAAGGATCAACAGTGTTGTACAGAAATACGCATATAACTTATATTTTTTCTTCATGATAAAATAGAGACTGAGCGGCCATAGGATTAGGAAAAAAGCCGGGTAAAGAAACCATAAATAATCGGGGGTCGTCAAATCGTTGATAATAAATAGTAACAATATACCGATCAGGCTCCCAACCGATATCCAACCGAGCTGATACTTGTTCATCGGTGATCCCCCCTCCTCATTTCACCCGCAACCAATAATAAAACATCGATAATGGCCACCATAAGACCACAAATGTAGGGTATACAAACCAAATGACATTTGGTGAGTAGTAGAGATTGGTAAACACAAATAGGGAAATGATTAAAATACTACCCCAAATAGAGAATCCCAAATTAATTTTGGCTAAATCTTTTTTGTTCCGTTGGTTTCGCATGTCAAGCTCAGAAATAATTTCTTTGACATCTCCAAATTCGGAAATCGCTTGTTGGATGGCCTCTTCCTTACTAAGGCCTTCATCCATGAGATCAGCGACTTTCTCTTGTAAGCTTTCAATAATATCTTGCTTGACACTTTCTCTCTCTTCGCTTTTTGGGACATCTTTAAACCATCGATCCACCTGTTGTTTGATCCTCTTCAACTCGAATCCCCCTCTAACAATAAATCAATAATCTCCTTTGTTTCTGTCCATTCTCTAATCATCTCTTTTAAATATGCTTTTCCCAGCGATGTAATACGATAGTACTTTCTTCTTCCGCCATGGGTGATATCGCCATAATACGATTCGATGAGCTCTTTTCGACGAAGCCGTTGAAAAACGGCATATAAGGTAGCCTCTTTGATTTGAAAACGGTCGTGCGTACGTCGACTAATTTCTTTTGAAATTTCATAGCCATACTGATCTTTTTCCGATATTAAATGTAAAATAACTGTATCCAAGTGACCTCGAATTATATCACTTCGAATGCCCATCTCCTCCCGTCCATCTATTCTATCTGATAGAGTAATCATACCACGCATTTACTCTATCTGTCAAAGTAATTTTTATATTTGAACATAAAAAAATTCCCCGAAGCCGGGGAATCCATCAAAGTTT
>JANWJM010000102.1 GCA_025449475.1 Thermoactinomycetaceae bacterium | reverse complement strand
TTACACAACGGTGAAAGACCGGCTGATATCCAGCGATCTCCATCATTCGCAGCTCAAATATGCTGGTGGGAATTTCATAATTCTCTTTATTCTCAAGAAGTGTAAGCATTTGCGATAAAAACCGATAAAACGCTGGATGAGGTTCATGCTCAGGCAAAAGTCGATCAATCAGTTCAAACCAATACGAACCGTACAATGATTTCATCAAATCAGTGCTTAATGATCGATGAGGATCTATCATATCTCCTTGAGATAAATTGGCCAATCCACTGCCGAAAAAACAAATAAATTGTCCTTCCGTAAACGGTTCGGTGACAGCACTAAAACGGCTTTTCGGCTTCTTTGCGCCTCGAGCCATAAAAGAGAATTTACCCTTCTGATCAGAAAAAACTTGAATAATTTGATGGCTTTCCCCATAATCCTTTGCACGTAGAACAATTCCTTTAAACTTCTGTAGCACCTGATTCTCTTCCCTTGATTAAGATTCCAGATCTAATTCTTCCTCTCCCTGCTCCTGTTCTTTTTCATGCCAATAATCAAAGACAACTCCTTCTAAGTCTTTGAACAATAAATAGGCATCAACACTTCCAGTCACCTGAAAACAGTTCCAAGAAAAATCACGCAACTTATATCATCCTTTCGGTGACAAATCGTTTTTGATCATCGTTTATAGCATGATCGTTTCCCAGGAAGAGTATTAATGGAAAATTAGTCCTGATCGAGATACCCGAGTTGTCTCAACATATAATGCTCATTACGCCAATCCTTTTTCACTTTCACCCATAGATCAAGATAAATAGGGAAACCAAGTAAGGCTTCACATTCCTTTCGTGCTCTTTGACCCACTTCTTTCAGCAATCTTCCTTGCTTGCCAATTAAAATCCCTTTTTGTGATGACCTTTCTGTATAAATGGTTGCGCGAATATCGATCATTTTTTTATTTTTACGGAATTTCATATCATCAATCACAACAGCAACCGAGTGAGGAATCTCCTCCCTCGTTAAATGCAAGACTTTTTCACGAATCAACTCCGCAACAATAAACTGCTCAGGATGATCGGTGATCTGATCCGCTGGATAGTACATCGGACCCTCTGGAAGGACATTCATCATCAAGTCAAGCAATGTACCTGTATTATTTCCTTTGAGCGCTGAAACAGGAACGACTTCCGTAAACGCGTACAAGTTGCGATACTGATCAATCAATGGGAGCAACTGATCAGGATGTACTTGGTCGATCTTATTCACCACGAGAAATACAGGCGTTTTTACTTTTCTTAGATGTTGCATAATATACTGATCCCCACGACCGATTCCTTCATAAGCATCCACCAAAAACAAAATTAAATCCACTTCTTGCAAGGTATTCTGAGCAGTTTTTACCAATTGTTCGCCTAGTTTGGAATGCGGTCTATGAATTCCTGGTGTATCCAGGAAAATAATCTGACCTCGATCGTTGGTCAAAATCCCTCGTATTTGATTCCTCGTCGTTTGAGGTTTATCGGACATAATGGCAATTTTTTCACCGATGAAATAATTCATCAATGTAGACTTCCCCACATTGGGACGTCCAATCAATGCCACAAAACCGGAACGCAAACAATCATCTCCTTCATGATCTCGATGCAATTATAATAAACTTAATAAGCCCACGACCGCAACAAGCACTCCCCAGATTGCTCCGAATCCAATGGGCACTAGTTGTGGTTTCATTCGATATCGAAATACAACCAACATAAAGGTTAAAAAAAAGACCAAAATGGCTCCGATCAAGTTTCCAATCATTGCGCTAATCAATGTCGAAACACAAACAGCGATGGATGTCGTCATACTTGGTTCATACGCATGCTTTTTGAACCGATTGAACCATCCTTTAACCATCAGCGTAAGAAAAAAGTTAGCAACGACGATCGCAGCAAAACCAATATTGGGACCATAACGGGGACGACCAAAGTCAATCAACCCCGCAAAAACGGAATTAAGGTAAGGATAGAACAGACTTAATCCCACTATCACAGCGAGTCCGGCCGTTAACAAAACGGCTCCTGCAGCGACATCTTTTGCAATTTTTGCCAATGGATGATATTCTTCAGTCACCATATCCACAATGGTCTCCATCACTGTATTGATCAATTCTGCAAATAAAACCAAGGTAATACAAATAAATAAAACAAGTACCTCCATTTTGGACAATGGCAGGTACAGACTTAACAATAACACACCAATAGAAACGAGCACATGAATGCGCATGTTTCGTTGAGTCACAATCGTATACTTTAATCCGTCCAGAGCATAACGAAAACTTTGCAATACCTTGGTTATCCACATGACCAAGAATCACCTCTGCAAACCGATTCGCCGAAGGATCTCTTCCTGCCTTGCAAACATTCTTTTCTCTTCTTCGGGTGTTTGGTGATCATAGCCCAATAGATGAAGAAAGCCATGAACGGCTAAAAAGCCCAATTCCCGTTCTAAAGAATGCCCCCATTCGGCCGCCTGTTGTTTGGCTCTTGTCATCGAGATGACGATATCCCCTAGTATCGTCGGTTCATCGGGAATCGATAACTTCTCTTCATCAGCCTCCCATTGAGGGAAAGACAACACATCTGTAGGTTGATCAATTTGGCGATACTGCCAATTCAATTGTTGAATGGTCACATCATCTACAATTTGAACGGAAACCGCAGCATGATTCTCTTGCTCGATCTCCGCGGCTGAGAGCAAAGCACGATCCAACCACTTCAACGATTGTTCCTCTTTCTCCGTGAGTTCAATATGAACCTGTCGATCAATGCGAAGATTCATCCGTTTTTGCCTCCTTGACCGTAGCCGGCTCTTCCGGATACTCGATCCGCGAGTGGAAAATTCCTTGCAAGGTCTCACAAATAGATTTTCGGATCGTTTCTAATTCTTTCAATGTGAGATCACACTCATTAAATTGACCGTCTTCCAGTCGTTCTTGAATGATCTTCCGTACCATACTTTCAATTCGGGCAGGGGTTGGACGTTGCAATGAACGGACGGCTGCTTCCACACAATCACAGATTCCAACAATCGCTGCTTCTTTAAATTGAGCTTTGGGACCTGGATAGCGATAATCCTCTTCTAAAATAGTCGTACCATCCGCCTCTTCCAACGCTTTATGATAGAAATATTTCAACAATGTTGTACCGTGATGCTGAGCTGCAATATCCCGAATTGGTTCGGGAATTTTATGCTCTTTTAGCATTTCAACGCCATCTTTGGGATGTGAGAGAATAATCGTTTTACTTAAGTTGGGAGAAATTTTATCATGTGGATTTTCACGATGTATCTGATTCTCAATAAAAAATTGCGGACGCTTTGTTTTCCCCACATCATGGTAATAGGCACCCACTCGCGCTAACAATCCATCGGCTCCAATCGCTTCAGCAGCTGCTTCTGATAAATTCCCGACGATGATTGAATGATGATAGGTTCCGGGAGCTTCGATCAACAATTTCCTTAACAACGGACGATTTGGATTGCTTAAATCCAATAAACGCAAGGGAGATAAAATCCCAAAGACTGTTTCAAACAGAGGCAAAAAGCCGATCGTTAGGACAGCTGACCCCAGACCACTCCCCATACCAAAAGAAATCGATTGGAGAATAACCATCCAATTCCCCTCCGTCGGCACAAGCTGATACATGGCGACAATGAGTGGAATCGTTGCAAGTGAAGCCAGAAAGCCTGCGCGTAAGATCGAACTTCGATTGCGTACATCTGATAAAGCAAACGCACTTACAATCCCACTGATGATTGAAACTAATCCATAACGCAAATCAAATAAAAGATAATTGTCACCATTATAAAATACGCTCGCAATAATCCCCAGTACGATTGTGCTTCCTAATGCAAGCTCCAAGTTGAGCAGCATGCTAATCAACATCGCTCCAAAGGCAACCGGCGCTAAATAACCAATGGTCTCCCATTCTAAATTTTGACCAATAGCAACTATTTTCATCATAATGGTGGTCAATAAAAGGATCGAAAAATACATCGCCAATTTCGAATTGTCTTTATGAATGTTAGGATGAAATCGACGGATATAATAAAAACCGATCGTAGATATCGAAAGTACCATGATCGCCAGACCGATATATGGAACACGATCGACTCCTGTATGAATAAAACCTAACTCTTGCAGTTTCTGGTACTGATCATGTGTCACCACCTCGCCTTTGGCGACAATCACTTGTCCTTTATTGATTAAAATCGGTTTAATACTATCGCGAGCTGCTTTTTGTAAAGCTTGGGTACGCTCGGCATCATAGATTTGATTGGGAACAATACTTTTGCGAGCAATTTCACGTGTAATCAATCGCGCATCACTGGAAAGAGTGGACGTCACTAAAACACTATCCACCAAATCCCGTTTTTGTGCCAATTCTGTCTTTTTGACACCACTCTTTAATACATCATAAACAATCTCTCTCGTCACCAAACGCATATCTGTTAGCTGATCCGGTGACATCCGACTCAGTTTATCTAGTAGTTCATCACTAAGTGCAAACGCTGAACTACCTTTTAGTTTTGCAGCTTTCGTTTCTGGCTTGTATGAGGAATTGGAAATAATTTTTCGAGTTTCAGAAAAAAATTGATCGACCTTTTCAATCTGAAGATTGATCAATTCTTCATCATTCCGAAATTGCGGTTCGACATCCCGAACAGCTTTTTCTTTCGCTCGTTCGGTTGCTTTTTGATCAACGATCGACATAGGCGCAAAAATGGTTTCTCTGCTAACTTTCCCTTCTTCAATATGATATTTCTTGGGAAGGGCTGGTTCCATTAACAACAAATAGAACGCGATCACTACGATCGCGTAAATCAAATACCGGATACGTTTACTTGTTCGGAAAAAAGACTTTTCATAAATTGGAGGTTCATTTTTTTCCTTCATTTTGGTTTAGAGGCTGCTACTTAAAAAAGTAGCAGTCTTCACCCCCTAGTTGCGAATTCTTTGTTGGAGTAACTTTGATCGTACGCTTCAATAATTTTTTGTACAAGTGTATGGCGAACCACATCTTCTTGACCAAGGTAGATAAATTGAATATCCGAGATTGAACGAAGAATCTCCTCAGCTTCTCGTAATCCGGATTGCTTGCCACGCGGAAGATCAATCTGTGTCACGTCTCCCGTAATCACCATTTTGGAACCAAAACCTAATCTTGTCAAAAACATTTTCATCTGTTCAGGAGTAGTATTTTGAGCTTCATCAAGAATGACGAAGGAATCCTCAAGCGTTCGACCCCTCATATACGCAAGAGGAGCAAGTGCTAATTCCCCGCGTTCCATCCTCTTTGGTCCATGTTCCAATCCACGCCTACCGTCAATACTAGC
>JANWJM010000101.1 GCA_025449475.1 Thermoactinomycetaceae bacterium | reverse complement strand
CAAAGAACCCCTTGTATTACCTTCTCGCTTTCCCAATCTATTGGTGAATGGAGCAGCGGGAATTGCAGTAGGAATGGCGACCAATATTCCCCCGCATAATTTGACGGAAGTCATCGATGGGCTTTTATTATTGATTGACCGCCCCGAAGCAGGGATCGCTGAATTGAATCAAGTAATCAAGGGGCCTGATTTCCCGACAGGTGGAATCATTTTTGGCGTTGACGGCATTCAAAAAGCATATCGGACCGGCAAAGGTAGCATTATCATTCGAGCGAAGACAAGTATCGAGGAAGCGCGAAATGGCAAGATGAGAATTATCGTGGAAGAGCTTCCTTATCAGGTGAATAAGGCGAAGTTAATCGAAAAAATCGCCCATCTGGTTCGTGAGAAGCGAATTGATGGAATTACTGATTTGCGTGATGAATCAGATCGCAATGGGATGCGGATTGTGATTGAATTAAGAAGGGATGTCAATCCGCAAATTGTCTTAAACAACCTCTATAAGCATACTTCGATGCAGACCAGCTTTGGTGTCAATATGTTGGCCTTAGTGAATGGGCAACCGCAAATTCTCAATCTGAAGCAGGTATTGGAACATTACTTGAATTATCAAATTGAGGTAATTCGAAGACGGACGCAGTTTGAGCTAAATAAAGCTGAAGAACGTGCGCATATATTAGAAGGCTATCGGATTGCCCTCGATCATATCGATGAAGTGATTGCATTGATTCGTGGTTCCCAGACCACGAAAGAGGCCAAAGATGGTCTGATGAATCGTTTTCAATTAAGTGATAAACAGGCACAAGCAATCTTAGATATGCGTTTGCAACGTCTGACTGGATTGGAAAGAGAAAAGATTGAGTCGGAGTATCAAGAGTTGCAGAAGACGATCCAACGCTTAAAAGCGATCTTAGCGGACGAGCAAAAGATTCGGGAAGTGGTTCGGGATGAAATTCGTGAGATTAAAGAGAAGTATGGTGATGCTCGCCGCACACAAATCAAAGTGGATGTCAGCAATATCGAAGAGGAAGATTTAATTCCTGAAGAAGAAGTTGCCATTCTTTTAACCCATCGTGGTTATATTAAACGAATGCCAGTCTCGATGTATCGTGCTCAGCGTCGGGGAGGAAAAGGTGTGACAGGGATGGGTACAAAAGAAGGCGATTTTGTACAGCACTTGTTTGTCACCTGTTCTCACAATCATTTACTCTTTTTCACAAACCGAGGAAAAGTTTATCGACTGAAGGCGTATGAAGTTCCTGAACTAGGTCGAACAGCAAGGGGAACGCCGATTATCAATCTGATTCAGATTGAGCAAGATGAAAACATTCATGCGGTCATCCCTGTCAAAGCGTTTACCGATGAAAAGAACTTAGTATTTGCCACAATTCATGGGATTGTCAAAAAGACCCCTTTGTCCGAATTTGAAAATATCCGTAAAAACGGTCTCTTCGCCATTAATCTTCGGGAAGGCGATGAGTTGGTTGGTGTTCGGTTAACCGATGGGGATCAAGAGATTATTCTTGGTACTTCGTTGGGGATGTCGATCCGTTTTCATGAACAAGATGTCCGGACGATGGGAAGATCAGCAACAGGAGTGAAGGGAATTACATTGGATGAGAACGATTGCGTCATCGATATGGATATCGCGATCCCTGGCAGGGATGTGTTGATTGTTACCAAAAATGGCTATGGCAAACGGACTCCTGTGAGTGAATATCGTTCACAAGCACGAGGCGGAAAGGGAATTAAGACATTAAGTATCACCCAAAAGAAAGGACCGGTTGTCGGACATAAGGTGGTATCCGAAGAAGAGGACTTGATGATTGTCACCCAATCCGGAATGGTGATCCGCATGAACATGTCAGATATTTCGCGATTGGGACGATATGCACAAGGTGTCAAATTGATGACATTTGATAAGGATGAAGTGGCGACCGTCGCTCGCGTTCAAATCACAGATGAAGAGGAACACAAGAGTTAGCCGATGAGCACGATCCATTTTTCCCCTTCGAGGAACTGAAGAATCAGATGGGGAAACTTTCGCTTCACAATTCGAAGTAACCGTTCGATCAGTACCGATTCTTTTGCCGTATCAAGGATCTCTCCCCATAGTGGAACTTCATAGCGACACAACATACCGATTGCAAATAATAAAAGATAATGAACGATCCATTCCGGAATCGGATGAGTAAGGTGATTATTTCCCAACCAAAGGAAGTAGTCGCCTTTACTATTTTCGTAAAAGGATGGATGACAAAAACCATATCCCCAATTCAAAACATGATTGATTTGTGGATGTCGCCACCGCAAAAAGAGCCGTTCTGGATGCTTGTGGGCGGGTTCAGCTTGAAAAAATGATTCGCGACCTGCTTGATTCAACCGTTCAATCAAGCGAGACAATGGAAAATGAAGATGATCAAGAACCTGCGAATCCAGGCTGATCAGCATCCCAAGGGGATCCGAGTCGGACGGTGAAGAGTGTATCTGAATGGGAAAAAGCGTCGTTTTTCCTGTCACTTCTTGAAAACTCTCTTGTAACTCCGGAATCATTCCCATCAGCTCTTCCGGGGTATATGTCGTACCTGCAGGAATAGAATGATGGAATAACTGTGCCATATGCGGGAGTAATCCATCTTTTTGGATTTTGATTGCGTCAAAAAGAAATTGATAATCACTCTTCTTTCGTTTTCGAGTGGATAGCCCATGACGAAGAATCGCTGTATGTTTTGGATAGTCGGTGTCTACAGTAAGAATCAACGCTTTGCTTAAACTCATCATGCCATAGTAAAAAGAGAGCGGATCAAACCATCGGTCAATGTGGTGTGATTTCAGAAAAATGGCTCTCGCTTGCTTGATATAGTAGACGATCGATGGGGTATTTTTAAAAGCAGCACGCTCCGGATGACTCACTTTTTGTGCGTGATATTTTTTCTTCAGTCGTTGATAAACAAGCGTTTCATTCTCCCATGAAAGATATCTTTCCCAGATATACTGTTCACTGTTTTCACAGGTTATAAAACGAACAGGAGATACCATGTCATCACCCGCTTAGCAGAACGGACAAAATCGATTGGAACATTTGTTGATATTATTGTAGGGAGATGAAAGAAGATTTATAACCCGAACAGATAAAGATCTTCCTCTCCTCAAGCATAATAGTGAATTTCTTTGCTAGTTATCCACAGATTATCCACAGAAGTGATAAGATCCATTCTTGACAGTGAAAAATTCCCTTGGTAGACTTGCTAGAATATAAAAGAAAACAAGTCGGTATGAGAATAGGATGAGCAAAGGGGACGATCACTCCATGTGGAATGATAAATTTTCAAAAGAAGGTTTGACGTTTGATGATGTGTTACTCATTCCCTCCAAATCGGAAATACTCCCGCGCGATGTGAACGTTGGTACGCGTTTGCATGATCGCGTGCAACTACAAATCCCCTTGATTAGTGCAGGGATGGATACTGTTACAGAGTCTGACTTAGCGGTTGCCATTGCTCGTCAAGGGGGAATTGGCATCATTCATAAAAATATGAAGATTGACGAACAGGCAGAGGAGGTTGATCGTGTAAAACGATCGGAAAGTGGTGTAATTGCCAATCCATTTTATTTACATCCACACCATAAGGTATATGATGCTGAAGCATTAATGGCCAATTATCGTATTTCAGGGGTTCCGATTGTCGATGAGAATCGAAAACTCGTTGGAATCATTACAAATCGTGATTTGCGGTTTATTCGCGATTATTCGATCGAAATCTCTGAAGTGATGACAAAAGAAAATTTAGTCACAGCCCCTGTAGGAACGACCTTAGAAGAAGCAGAATTGCTCTTACAGCGACATAAGATTGAAAAACTGCCTTTGGTTGATGAAAACCAAATCCTTAAGGGTTTAATTACGATTAAGGATATAGAGAAAGCGACCCTTTATCCCAACGCAGCTAAAGACTCGCTTGGGAGGCTTCTCGTGGGGGCAGCAGTGGGAGTTGGAAAAGATTCCATCAATCGCGTGAAAAAGTTGGTGGAAGCAGAGGTGGATTTGGTCGTTGTCGATACAGCACATGGTCATCATATCGATGTACTCCGTCAAGTTGCAAAATTGCGAAAAGAACACCCCGATCTCGTCATTGTTGCCGGAAATGTTGCGACAAGAGAAGGAACACGTGATTTGATTAAAGCGGGCGCATCGATCGTCAAGGTAGGAATCGGACCGGGCTCCATCTGCACGACACGTGTGATAGCCGGGATTGGTGTTCCACAGATTACAGCAATCTATGATTGCGCCACGGTGGCCAGAGAATATGGTGTCCCCATTATTGCTGACGGTGGGATTCGCTACTCAGGGGACATCGTCAAAGCATTGGCAGCTGGTGCAGATGCAGTCATGTTGGGCAGCCTTTTTGCGGGAACTGAAGAGGCACCGGGTGATACTGAAATTTACCAAGGTCGGCGCTTTAAGGTATATCGTGGAATGGGATCGATTGGTGCGATGCAAGCAGGTAGCAGTGATCGATATTTCCAAGAAAACGCTCAGAAGTTGGTCCCAGAAGGGATCGAAGGACGTGTCCCGTATAAAGGCCCCTTGGCGGATATTGTCTATCAATTGGTGGGCGGGATTCGCTCAGGCATGGGCTATTGTGGAACGCCGACCATTCAAGATTTAAAAGAAAATACGCAATTTATTAAAATCACCAATGCTTCCCTTCGCGAAAGCCACCCGCATGATGTGCAGATTACAAAGGAAGCGCCCAATTACCATCAGTAGTTTTATGGGAGAAAGAGGGACACAAGGGAAATCGGTGGTATATCAAAACAGCAGAACTTCGTTTTCTGTTGTTTTCTTTTTTGCGACCTTTTTGTAAACTAATAGAATAAATGATGAAATTAAAGGAGATAATTTGTGTTTAGAAAGTTTGGACGCTATTTTTATTTTCTTTTATTTTTGTGTTACTTGTGGTTGCCTCCTTTCGCCACGGCAGCCGAAACCAACTCACCGAATATTGATGCTGCTTCCTATATTGTGATGGATTTTGAAACAGGTGTGGTTCTATCTGAATTTCAATCGGATCTTCCCAAGCCCCCTGCCAGTATGACAAAGATGATGACGCAATTTATCGTATTTGATGAAGTGAAGAAGGGAAATATTGCATGGGAGGATATGGTCACAATTAGCCCAAGGGCCGCAGCCATTGATGAAGCGCAAATTCATCTTGCTGCAGGAGATCAAGTTTCGATCAAAGAGCTGCTTATTGCCAGTGTGGTGCAGTCTGCGAATGATGCGACTGTGGCTTTAGCAGAATATATTGCAGGATCGGAAGAAAAATTTGTACAGATGATGAACCAAAAAGCCAAAGAATTGGGGATGAATCGCACTCATTTTTGGAATAGTACAGGTTTAAACAAAGAATCCTATCCGGATCCTCCAGGCGGGGATGAGAGACATGTAATGTCAGCAAGAGATACAGCCATTTTAGCTCAAAAGCTGTTGAAGAGTCATCCTGAGATCGTCCAATATACTTCCTTACCATCTTATACATTTTTTGAAGGAACTCCTCGTGCGCACCGTTATTATAACTGGAATTGGATGCTCCCTGGTTTGAGCCAATTTTATCAAGGAGTGGATGGTTTTAAAACAGGGCATACCAACGCAGCGGGATATTGCTTTACAGGGACAGCCAAGCGGAGTAATTTTCGGTTGATCACAGTTGTGATGGGGACCAAATCCCAAGTTGCTCGCTTTGAAGAAACCAAAAAATTGCTCGATTTTGGTTTTCATCATTTTGAAGTAAAAACGCTGATTCCTGCGCAACAGGCAATTCCGAATAACGAGTATTTCTCTTTGCCCAATGCCCTTGAGAGAAGCCTTCCTGTGGTTGTCAGCAAACCGATTCGACTGCCGATCAATAAGGAAGAACTAAATCAATATACCTACCAAGTGACCTATAAAAAGCACTTACAAGCCCCTATCAAACAAGGAACCGTTGTCGGTGAAGTGCGCGTGCTTTATCGCGGGGAGGAAATTAAAGGGATGGAACCCGTCCCGTTAATTTCAAAAACTGATATGGAGAAAGGGAGTTGGTTGAGACTTCAGTTGAGAGAATGGGGAGATAAACTCAATTATTTTTTTGAGTAAAACGGATACTAGCAAAGCCATTAATTTTATGTTAAGATAACCTTACCTATTTTTCCCTCATATTTCACAGTATGGTCTATCATGAGAGAATATTGTTAAAGCAATGAAGGGGCTAGTATCTATCTTGTTCTGGCTTCAGAGAGACGATGGGTGGTGCGAATCGTTCCAGACAGATAGTGAATCCACCTCTGAGCAACGTGTGAAAAGATCAATCCTGATCTGAAAGCGTCGTCGGTATCGAACCGTTAAAACGTGTTGAGTGGATTATGACCATTTGGTCGAATCAATAAGGGTGGCAACGCGGAACCTTTCGTCCCTATTCTGGGTCAAAGGTTCTTTTTAGTTGAAGGAGGCGTGTTCTTTGTTAGATGTCAAACGGTTACGAGCGAATTTTGAAGAAGTAAAGGAAAAACTAAGATATCGAAATGAAGATATTCAAGGTTTGGATTCATTTTTGCAGTTGGATCGGTGTCGGCGTCAATTGGTTCAACAAACCGACGAATTAAAGAAAAAGCGGAATGATGTTTCCCGGGAAATAGCCGAAAAGAAAAAGAACAAACAGAATGTCGAAGAAAAGATCAAAGAAATGCGGCAAGTGGGAGAACAAATCAAACAATATGATCGCGAACTTCGTGAATTGGACGAACAACTCCATCAAATTCTGATTGCACTCCCTAATATTCCCCATGAATCGGTTCCAATTGGACTGTCAGAGGATGAGAATCAACCCGTGCGCTATTGGGGCGAGATCCCTCAGCCTGCCTATCCTTTAAAACCACATTGGGAACTTGCGGAAAAATTGAAGATCATTGATTTTGAGCGCGCTGCAAAAGTTACAGGGTCTCGTTTTGTCTTCTACCAGGGATTGGGGGCTCGTCTGGAACGAGCATTGATGAACTTTATGCTCGACTTGCATGTGGATGAGCATGGGTATCAAGAAATTATTCCACCCTATATGGTCAATACCAAAAGTATGACGGGAACAGGACAACTTCCTAAATTTGCCGAAGATTCATTTGCGGTTGCTGGAACGAACTATTATCTGATTCCTACTGCGGAAGTTCCGGTTACCAATTATTTTGCGGATGAGATTCTATCGGGTGACGATTTACCGCTTCAGTTTGTAGCGTATAGTGCTTGTTTTCGTTCCGAAGCAGGCTCTGGTGGTCGCGATACACGCGGAGTGATTCGACAGCAT